>CAITXW010000507.1 GCA_903896425.1 uncultured beta proteobacterium
AGACGACGTAGACGATGTGGCCGCGCTAGGCAATAAGGGTCATTCCTGCGTGTTTAGCCGCGCCGGTATCAAAGGTCATGGTGCCGGTGCAGCCGGCGCCGGCTGCGGTGCGCTCAATCAGGCAATCCGCAAAGTCCGACTTGCCGTCAGCAAAGACCCTGAGTGCCCGCACCACCTGGTCAGCTCGATCGACCAGGATTTGTTTGGTGCGCAACAACGCTTCCAGTGCCTGCTTCACCTGCACATTGCTCAGCGCGTAGCAGGACGTCAGAACCCAATACAGTTCAATGACTGAAACTATGCTCACGAAGCCTGGACTGTCACCATCGAGCGATTCGATGAGCTGGGTCGCCTTGAGCGATTGCTTGGGATCGTCCTGCATGATGTAGCGCACCAGGACGTTTGTATCGAGACCGATCATCGCGCAGCCGCCCCGCGCCGAGCGATTGCCGCATTCATCGCTACGATCGAAACGATCTTCTTGGCGGGACCGAACATGCCCTTCAGCTCCGTCACCTCGCGAGTGGCCGCCACGAATTCGTAGCGCCCCGGCGCGATCTGAACAAACTCAACGCGATCCCCGGTATCAACATGAAGATCCTTGCGGACTTCGGCGGGGATGGTGATTTGCCCTTTAGAGCTTAGTGTTGCGATTGTCATGCTGGGTTCCTTATGCCTTACTTTAATGTAAGGCGGGAACGATGTCAACTTGATGCGACCACATTGTCGGGAGTAAATGAGCTATCCGTTTCATAGCAAGTAATCTGTCCGGTTTGTGGAGGAGTGATGCAACACGCCCACATAAGCATGGCCCGCTACGTGTCTTCAAGAGCCAGCGGCATGAAATTTGGACAAATTGCTCGCCCTGACCGGGCAAACAGAGACAGCTGACATTCGCCAAGGACCGCCCGCGGACAACGTGGTGCCCCAAACCGACATCGGCGCCCGTGTCGAGCAGACGTTCGCAGGCGCGGTCCGGGATGCTAACGCAGACGTTTAAGTTGATGGTTCCGATCACTCGAAACGCACTTGTAAAACGTACCAAGTTTGGTACAATTCGACATGGAAAGAAAAACAACTCCAACACTGGGAGCGCGATTCTTTAGAACGGACGCCGGGGGTGAACCGTTGCGCGACTGGTTGAAAAGCCTGCCTGTTATCGACCGCAAGACCATCGGGGAAGACATCAAGACTGTTCAATTTGGATGGCCCTTGGGGATGCCGTTGGTTGATCACTTGGAGAGCGGCATTTGGGAGGTTCGCAGCAGGCTCGGCACCCGCATCGCTCGCGTGCTATTTGCGCTTGATGGTGACACCATGGTGCTGTTGCACGGCTTCATCAAGAAAGAACAGAAGACACCGAGGTCGGAACTGGATTTGGCGAAGGATCGACTCAAACAACTGAAGAGGCAGAAATGACAAAACAAAATCTGGGAAGCGACTTCGATGACTTCCTCGCCGAAGAGGGCATGCTTGAAGAGGTTACAGCCGTGGCGGTAAAGCGGGTCATCGCGTGGCAAATCGAGCAAGAAATGAGCGCTCAGAAGATGACGAAGACCGCGATGGCCAAGAAGATGAGGACCAGTCGCGCGTCTCTGAACCGTTTGCTTGATGCGAATGACACAAGCCTGACCTTGACCACATTGGCTGGCGCTGCTGCCGCGCTGGGCCGGCGAATTAAGTTGGAGTTGGCTCCAGCGTAATCGCCCCCGTTGAACATCGAGGCATCCGTTCCTTACAGAAGTGACTGACTGCTAATTGGCAATCTGTCTGCTGAAAGACCGCTTCAGAGCGCAGTCTTGAAAGTCTCTTGTTGGTCGATTGCGGGTATACCTTTGATCGAATTCGCGACCACACTGCAGTCGCAGGTCTACTGGAAGCAATGACCGCAATCTGGCAGTCAATTTGAACTTCTATATTTCCGGATACGCTGCACACCCGAAATCCGGCAAGGTAGGGCCGCCAGTTGCAAGCCGACCTGATCGGCACCTGGAAGCTGAATCCCGCGACCGACGTCAGCGCCGTGTTGGGCGCTGGCAGCACCAAGCTGTCCTACGGTGCCTTGTCAGCCACCACCACCCGCAACCTGTGCAACTACCAGCTCACCTTCACGGGCAATGATATTTTTGGCACCCTGGCGCAACCCTGCACGGCCACCGGCGGTGTGATCCAGCAGTTTTATGACCGCAGCGGTGACTACGGTGTTGATGTGGCCAACGAGATCGCATGGCATGGCTACTTCATCCAGGCTGGCGTCAACGCAGCCTGGCGCTCGGGCCCCTGGACTTTGCAAGCCGGTTACCTGTTTCACAAGGTTCGGCGCACTGCGGTAGACGACATTCTCGCGGCGCGTGGCAAACCGGTTTACACCCAAAACAACACGATCCTGTTGCAGACAGACTATCGTTTTGGCGCACACCTGAGCACCTTTGTGCGTGCACAATTCAACACCAATCTTTTCTTCAATGAAATTCCCGTGACGTACAACAGCAGCACGTCAGACCGCTTCGGCGGTCGCTACACCCTGTTTACGGTTGGCGCGCGCTTTGACTTTTAGGCTGAAAGCGCCATGGCCTGGCTGGCCAGGCGCGTCACTTCGTCCCAGCGGCCTTGTTGCACGGCGTCGGTTGGCGTGAGCCAGGAGCCGCCGACCATGGCGACATTGCCCAGTTTCAGATAGTCGGCAAGATTGTCGACCGTGATGCCGCCCGTGGGGCAAAAGCGCATATCGGCCAGCGGGCCGCCCAAGGCCTTGAGCATGGCCAGACCGCCGGCCTGCGCAGCCGGAAACAGCTTGACCAATGAAAACCCGTGATCCCGCGCACACATGACCTCGGAAGGCGTCATGACGCCGGGCATGAATGGCAGGCGGCAGTCCAGCGCCGCCTGGACCAACGCATCGCTCATGCCGGGCGACAGCGCAAAACTGGCCCCCGCGCTTTGCACGCGCGCCATCTCGGCGGCGTGGGTGACGGTGCCCGCGCCGACGTGCATTGCCGGCACGTGTTTGGCAACGGCTTCGATGGCGCCCAGGCCCGCGCTGTGACGCAGCGTGATTTCCATCACGTCAATGCCGCCAGCGAGCAGGGCGTGCGCCATCGGCACGGCTTGGGCAAGGTCGGTGATGACGATGACCGGAACCACACGCGATTTGAACGCGGGGCAAAGGAAGGTGGGGTGGGTGTTGCTGTGCATGGTCGGTTTCATTTATTGGGGTTCAAACAGCGCGAGCAGGGGCGAGCCACCGTCTTCGGCACCGGCTGCATGCTGGCGAAACAGCGCAAACAGGTCGCGCCCGCTGCCGCGCTGGTACGCGCTCAAATCCGGCGCCGCTGCGCTGCGCTGGGCCAACACTTCGTCTGCCACTTCAAGGGTCAGTGTCTGCTGCTCGCAGTCCAGGCACAGCATGTCGCCGTCCTGCACCTTGGCAATCGGGCCGCCGTTGAGTGCTTCGGGCGTGAGGTGGATCGCAGACGGCACCTTGCCTGACGCGCCTGACATGCGGCCGTCGGTGACCAGGGCGACCTTGAAGCCACGGTCTTGCAGCACACCGAGGATGGGGGTGAGCTTGTGCAGTTCGGGCATGCCGTTGGCACGCGGACCCTGGTTGCGCACGACGGCGACAAAGTCACGTTCGAGCTGCCCCTGCTGGTACAAGACCGCGAGTTGCTTTTGATCGGTCACCACCACGGCCGGTGCCCGCACCACGCGGTAGGCGGGCTTGACCGCCGAGACCTTGACCACCGAGCGCCCCAGGTTGCCCGTGAGCAGGCGCAGGCCGCCATCGGGACTGAAGGCCTGGCTCACCGGGCGCAACACCGCCAGGTCGGCCGATTGCGTGGGCGCCTCACGCCACGCCAGTTGTCCATCGTTCAGCCAGGGCTCGACCAGGTAGCGCTGCAGGCCGCGGCCCATCACCGTCTGCACGTCCTCATGCAGCAAGCCCGCCTGCAGCAGTTCTCGGATCAAAAAGGCCATGCCGCCGGCGGCGTGGAAGTGGTTCACGTCGGCTGCACCGTTGGGGTAGACGCGCGCCAGCAGCGGCACACAGGCCGACAGGGCCGAGAAGTCGTCCCAATCGACGATCCATCCGGCAGCGCGCGCCATGGCCACCACATGCAGGGTGTGGTTGGTCGAACCCCCGGTGGCAAGCAGACCCACCATGCCGTTGACCACCACACGAGCGTCGATCTGGTAGCCAATGCCTGCGTCCGGCGCCTGCGCCAGCGTCACGGCGCGGTGCACCGCCGCGTCGGTAAGGCACTCACGCAAGGGGCTCTGGGGATGGACAAAAGACGACCCCGGCAGATGCAGGCCCATGATTTCCATGAGCATCTGATTGGAGTTGGCCGTGCCATAGAACGTGCAGGTGCCAGCGCCGTGGTAGGTGGCTTGCTCGGCTTCGAGCAAGGTTTCGCGGCCGACCAGGCCTTGCGCGAACTGCTGGCGCACCTTGGCTTTTTCGTCGTTGGGCAGGCCCGAGGCCATTGGGCCGGCAGGAACAAAAACAATCGGCAGATGGCCGAATTGCAGCGCGCCCATGAACAGCCCGGGAACGATCTTGTCGCACACGCCCAGCATCAAGCCGGCGTCGAACACGTTGTGCGACAGGCCGACGGCTGTGGCCAGGGCAATGACATCGCGCGAGAACAGCGACATCTCCATGCCGTCCTCGCCCTGGGTCACGCCGTCACACATGGCGGGCACGCCAGTGGCCACCTGGGCTGTGGCACCCACGCTGCGCGCTGCCGAGCGGATGCGCTGCGGGTAATGTTCATACGGTTGATGCGCGGACAGCATGTCGTTGTACGCGGTAACGATCCCCAGATTGGGCGCTCGCTCCTGGCGCAGCATCAGCTTGTCCTGGCTGGGCATGGCCGCATACGCATGCGCGGCGTTGGCACACCCCATGCCACTGCGGTAGGGCCCGGGTTTTCGGGCTTGTGCAAGGACCGACAGATACGCCGCGCGCGTGGTGGCACTGCGTGCTTCAATGCGCGCAGTGACTGCGACCAGTACCGGATGCAGGGGATGTGTCATATGGAAATCCAGACGGCAACAGGGGTTTGAGGTTGGTGCAGGATGCGCGCGAACGCAGCAACTGCGCCAGGGTTTGCGAAATGCGTGCATGAGGCGCATGGGCCGGCGGTGTCGGCAAGTCCATCGCCATGCAGGCGTCGGGGCTGGCGGGGTCCAGCGCTGCGCCCAGGTTAGTGGCATCGGCAAACAGCGACGCCATATGGCCATCGACTCCCATGCCTAACACCGTTACGTCGGCCGCGCCGGTTGCCAGCAATGCTGCATTGGCCTGGCGCGCCAGATCGTCTGGTGCGGGCAGGGGCGCCGTGCGCGCGCTGACCATGGGCACCCAGCGCGCCGCTGCGGCCTGGTCTTGCAGCAGATGGGTGCATACCAGCAGCGCGTTGCTGTCCACGTGCAAGGCTGGCACGCAGCGCTCATCGACCAGCGTGACGACGACGCGGGACCAGTCCAGGCGTTGTGCGCGCAAGGCCTCAAACAGCGCGAGAGGCGATTTGCCGCCGGACACGCTGAGCACGGCACGACTGCGTGCCGCGATGGCCTCGCGCAGTCGCTGCGCGATGTCCAGCGCCAGCTGTTGCGCTGCCTGAGCTTGCGTGACCTTGCACACCGAGATATTGGCAGGTGCGCCGGGCAAGCAGGCAAGCGCAGCCGCCATCAAGCCTCCTCAAACCATGCAAGGTTGTCGCGTGCGATCAAGGCTGAAGAGGCGGCCGGGCCCCAGCTACCCGCAGGGTAGTTGCGCGGTTTGTCATCCAGCGATTGCCAGCCATCGATGATGGGTTCGACCCACATCCATGCGGCTTCCAACTGGTCGCGGCGCATGAACTGCGTCAACCTGCCTTTGATGACGTCGAGCAACAGGCGCTCGTAGGCGTCGGCACGGCGTTTGTCGGACGATGATTGAAGGTCCAGGCCAAGCTTGACCGGGTGCAAGGTCATTCCGGAGCCGGGTTCCTTGACCATCATGCTGAGTTGGATTGATTCCTGCGGCTGCAGGCTGATGATCAAGCGACTGGGCTCGCTGCCGGGGCCGTTGCCGAAGATGGAAAACGGCTGTTCGGCAAACTCGATGATGATCTCGGACTGTCGCTTTTGCATGCGTTTGCCGGTGCGCAGAAAAAACGGCACATTGGCCCAGCGCGCGTTGTTGATTTGTGCGCGCAGGGCGACAAAGGTTTCGCTACTGCTTGCGGCGGGAACCCCGTCCTCCTGCCGATAGGCTTTGACGGTCTGGCCGTCGCTGGTGCCTTCGACGTACTGGCCGCGCACCGTGTCGCGCTTGATGTCGGCCAGGCTCATCTTGCGCAGCGAGCGCAGTACCTTGAGCTTTTCGTCGCGCATGTCGTCGGCATCCAGCGAAATCGGCGGCTCCATCGCCACGATGCACAGCAGTTGCAGCAAATGGTTTTGCACCATGTCGCGCATGGCACCGGCACCATCGTAAAAGCCGGCGCGGCTGCCAACGCCCACGGTTTCAGCCACTGTGATCTGCACGCTGCGGATATAGGGCGCGCGCCACAGCGTCTCGAAAATGGCATTGCCAAAGCGCAAGGCCACCAAGTTTTGCACCGTTTCCTTGCCGAGGTAATGGTCGATGCGGTAGACCTGCTCTTCCTTGAAATGGCGCGCCACGTCTGCGTTGATGGCCCGGGCCGAGGCCAGATCGGTGCCCAGAGGCTTTTCCAGCACGACGCGCGAGCGATCATCGATCAGCCCCACGCTGCTTAAATTGGCGCAGACCACGGTGAACAGACTCGGCGCGGTGGCCAGATAAAACACCCGCAATGCCGAGGCGCTGCTGGCGGCCTTGAGCTTGTGGTAATCGTCGGCCAAGCTCAGGTTCAGCTTGACGTAGTCCAGGCGATTGAGGAACTTCTGCCAGGCGCCGTCATCGAACTCGCTGGGCTCTACAAAGCTTGGCGAGTGGCTGTTGACAAGGTCCAGGTAGTCTTGCCGCGTCCAATCCTGGCGGCCAACGCCGATGATGCGCGTGCCATCGCTCAATTCGTCATGCAGGTGGGCCATGTACAGGGCCGGCAGCAGTTTGCGTGTCGACAAATCGCCGGCGCCACCAAAGATGATGATTTCGATGACGGCGTTGTTGCTGGGGGTGGTCGCAATGTTCACGTGTAGCGCTTCTTCAAAAGGTTGTGCTTCATTTCACGCAGCATCGGTTGCAGCGTGGCCGCGCCGATTTGCAGGGCGACCGTGGTCGCCAGAACGTCGATGATCATGAGGTGAAGCAAGCGCGAGAGCATCGGACTGAAACGTTCATAACTTTCGGAGTGATCGGCCGCCAGATGGATCTGACCTGCCTGGCTCAGAGGCGAGCCGGACGCGGTGATCACCACGGTGCTTGCGCCGTTCTTGCGCGCGATCTGGCATGCGTCGAGCAGGTCACGGGTGCGCCCCGAGTTGGAAATCACCACCAGGCAGTCACCCTTGCCGAGCAGGGAAGCGCTCATGATCTGCAAGTGTCCATCGCTGTGCGCTGCCGTGTGAAAGCCCATCCGGAAAAACTTGTGTTGCCCGTCCTGGGCGACGATGCCGGAGTTGCCGACACCAAAAAACTCCAGCCGCTTGCCCAGAGCGTGGGCTTGCACGATAGCCGCTGTTGCCTTGTCAAAGCTTGCTGCCGAGGCGTCGTTGCGGTACTTCAATAGCGCTGCCACCGTGTTGTCGATCACCTTGATCAGTACGCTCGATGTTTCGTCGCCAGCGGCGACATTGCGGTGGATAAAGGGCACTCCCTCGCCCAGGTTGGCGGCCAGCTTGCGCTTGAACTCGCGCAAGCCCGCATAGCCCACGCTGCGACAAAAGCGCACCACAGTGGGCTTGCTGACCTGGGCGCGCGCTGCGAGTTCGGCCACCGGCAACTCGGCAAACACGCGCGCGTCCTTCAGCAGCAACTTGCCCACCCGCTGCTCGGCGGGCGAGAGTTTGTTCAGGGCGGACATGATGCGATCAAGCATGGTGTTTCGTATGGCTTCTTGCATTGTAACCAAGTTACACGAATATTTCCGGGGTTTGTTAATTTGTTTCCAATCAAAACGCGTGTGGTGCGAAATAGCAAGAGATGCCGGATGTAGAGTTTTTGTAGATTGATGCCGTAATATGGTTACAAAATGATGTCTGGTGGCGATCTTGGCGACGAACGAGCAGTTCCCCCTTTGATTGAATTGGCAGCCACACTGCTGTCATTGAGCTACTGGAAGCAATGACCGGTATCTGGCGCGCAATTTGAACTTTTGTAAGTTGGGTTACGCTGCGCTGCTGTCAACTGCGTCTCGGTCACCAGGGCCAGTAATTACGATGGGATACCGCCAATTCAAGGTCGACAACCATCGCGGATCATCATCGCCTTGGTAGTCCCAACCACTACCCGCTCGGTTGGGAGGGTTCAGAAGGGACAGGGCAAACTCACTGGCGGTACTTCTCGAGCAGGATGGCGCGATCAATGTCGGAATCAACGACATGCATTTTGCGGTGACAGTTAGGGCATAAGGCAACGGTGTTCTCTGCCGAATCCTCACCCCCTTTGGCCAGCCAGACGATGTGGTGGTTCTCCAGATATGGCGAGCTATCCTTTGCAGTGAAAGGCGCCGGGGCTCCACAGAGGTCACATTTCCCCGCGGCACGGCGCTTGGCGTACTCCGCGATCCATGGGTTACGGTCATATTGGGTGGCTTCTATGACGCGCTGACCGGGTAGCCGGTGTGCCTTCTGCGCTCGCTTGAGCAGTTCGGCATCAGTGAGTCGTTTGGCTCGGCGCTGCTTGATCTCGGCAGAGGCATCGACTACGGCCTTGTCAATTGGGAGTGCATCAGTCTGCAGGGGTTTGATGGGGAAGACCCAGACCCGGCGATCGCTTCCGTTCCGGTCCGGCTGAGTCTCTTCATAAGGCGTCCCGATCAAGACTACGGGGCCGGCGTAGACATACTCCTGCGCTCGGAAGACCTCGAAAAGGTGAACATCGACGGCATTGGTAGCGGACTCGGACAGCGTCTTGTTCTGCATGAAGTCGAGCGACTGGTCACCCTCGGTGCCCATCCCTGTGTAATGAAGAACTCCGTCAATCCAACGGTCGTCATAGATCGAATCAACATGGTTAGAGATCAGGACTAAGGTCTTCGTCTTGAGGGAGCGACGCATACCGCCTTGGGTGCCACACCCTCGAAGGTGACGCCGACGCGATCTTCTACGCCAGCGCTGTTCAAAGCGTCTGCGGCGGTTTTTTTGGAGCTCATGATGCGCTCCCCAACTGGCACACCGTCTGTGCCGGCTCAGTTGCATGCAATACATCTGGGGTTTCGTCACCAACAGCACGGTGATCTCCCATCGCAGCCGGATTGAGCAGCGCCAGAGCAACCTGCGCGAACAGCAGGATCGTCTGGCGCTGATGAGTGGCTCTGTAATGGTGGTTTACGCGGTCACGCCCTGTTGTCGGCATGGGCACTGGTTCGCAGGCCAGCATCACGATGATCTTCAAGTTGTTAACTATTGCTTCCAGGCTCTCGCCGGGAAGTAATAGCAGTTCGTATTCATCGCCGACATCCAGAAGCTGCGTGATGTGCTCATTTTCGTGGTGCAGGGTATGCAGCTCAGAAATGAAGTGCGCTGCTAGCTCACGTGCCAGTTCGATATTCGTGGCAATCGTTCCTGTGGTGGTGTAAGTCATGGCCTGTTCCTCAAGCCACAACTTGTTCAGCCATCCAGGCGCGGACGGTACCTACGTTCCACGCAGTCACCCGCTCAGAAAGTCTTATTGGCTTTGGAAAAGTCCCTGCCTTGACCTTGCGCCACAGCGTTGGCGCAGAAAAGGGGAGAGGGGTTGGTGTGGCTGGCCTTTTTGGACTTTGCACCAGTTGTGATTCTCGAACGTACCCGCTGTCTGGCAGTTGGTCGAAGACAGAGTGATTCAGTCTGATAGTGGTGTCTACTTCGTGCTCGTTCCGGTTGCTCGCGGGTACTTCTGGCTTGCGTGTTGAAAGTTTTTTAGTGAGTGACATATCGGGATTCCTTATGAAAGAACCCCGACTTTCCCAAGTTACGCTACTTCTGTGCCCGAATTCGTCTTACCCAAACACGAATTCGCTTTGACTCTACGTCATGTTTGGTTTTGCAGGCAGTACAGTGTCCACTGCTTGCTTCAAATGCTTGCGAATTGTTTCAGCCGTGACGCTCATTCCAAGACCGGTCACGTCATTCTCGATTTCTGTGGGTATTTTGCTTCTTAATGCTGCGGGATCGTATCCGTAACGACGCGGTGATGCGGGTCTATCTTCGCAAAGACTAGAAATGAGCAAGAGGCGGATATGAAGAATACTGACAGTAAAAACCTTTGGGCCAGCGTGCTGATTCCGCTCGTTCTGGCCGCTGCGCTGGCCTACCGGTTTCGGGCTGCCATCGCCAATTTGATTGCCATGATGCCCACGCCCGAACTGCTGTGGACCATCTTTGCAGTAATGGGCTTAGGTTTGGCGTTTACGCTGCTGGCAACCTGGAAAATCAGCCGCGAACTGCGCTGGACCTACGCGTGGGAGCATGGCGATGAAAAGTCGCACAAGGCGCTTTGGCCCACGCTGGACCGCAAGTCTGCGGTTGCAGGTGTTTACAACCTGCTTAGCGGCAGTCGCAACCGCGTCTCCGACAACTACAAGGAAGCACTTGGCGGTGAACTTGAGGTTGCCGAAGGTCGTTTGTTCTCTATGGTGGCGGTGGCCACTTTCGTCAGTGGCACGCTGGTTGGGCTCGGTTTGCTGGGTACTTTTATTGGCCTGCTTGGCGCCATCGAAGACATCGCACGCCTCATCAGCAGTTTGACGTTTGGCGGCAATGAAAATCTCGGTGTTCTTTTTGGCGACCTGGTGCAGCGACTCAGGGATCCGATGCGCAGCATGGGAACGGCCTTCACCGCTTCACTCTTCGGTCTGCTCGGATCGCTGTTCCTGAGCTACCTGTGTCTGATGATCCGGCGCGGCGCCATGAAAGTGATTGTCAATTTAAGAAACACGATACGCCGCGCTGATGTCTTTCTGCAACTGGCGGAGACCCGCACCTACCAGGACCATCTGGATATTGCCGTGCGCGAAGCCACGCAATGGCGTACCCTGTTTGAAGAGCTGCGCAGCAACTACCAGGGCATTTTGCAGGATTCGGCTCAAACGCAGCTCGGAATTCGGGCATTGGTGGAATCCAATCAGCAACTTGCCAATGACCTGCGCAAACGCGACGAAGCGGCGGAGTGGCAATTGCTGTATGAGGAATTGCGCAACAACAACCGGGAGGTCCTGCATGCCACGGCGCGTACGCAGAACGATATTCGCGGCCTGCTCGATTCCAATCTGCAACTCGCCGACAGTCTGCGTGAGCGCGTCGAAACCGACCAGATGATCCGGCGCCTGCTGGGCGAAGGTGCGCACTGGGCCGATGCGCTCGAACGCGTCATTGAACAGACGGCCAGAATGCGCAGCGAAACCGTGGGCGCCACCATCAAGGTGGTTGAAAGCATCCGCTCGCTTGAAGCCACGACGGTTCAGAACGGCGAAAAACTCCCGGCGGTGCAGGAAGAACTGCGCTCAGCCGTGACACTGATTGCCGCGCGCGTCGGCAAACTCTCGCAGACACTGGAGGGCCAGGCGCAGGGGGTCAGCACCTACGTCGACGCCATGCTGTTGAGTTTGCAAAACCATCAACTTGCGATTGAAAACAGCAGCGAAAAAATGCGCGCCATGCTGGCGACCGTGATCGAAGAGAAATGAAACGGTTCAGCTGCTCAAAAAATTTGGCGCGACTGTATTGCGTCATGAATCTGTTGAACGGCAGCAGGCGATCAACCTTGATTGCTCCCGTCTGGTTTGGCTGACAGTCGACAACGCTGCAGTTGTCTTTGCTCAGCGGCGTTGGGACTGTCTAAATCTTCGGCAGTGCACTTAAAAATCCCCCTTTTGGGGGATAGACGCAAGCGCCAAACCCCGTAATCATCGGTAGCAATTCGCTGACATTCAGCGAATTGGTATCAGCGGCCTGAATCGCTGACGCCAATGCTACAGCGCAGGACAGGGAGGGGGGGGAAATGGGTGCTATCAGTCGCTTTGACTTGGGCAGTGTCGTCAACCGGTTTGGGATCAACGCGTACATCGAAACCGGCGTCGGTATGGGTGTCAGTTTGTCGCATGCTGCGCATTTTTTTGATCAACTGCGTGGCAGCGAAGGCAGCAAGGATGTGTTTCTACGTTTTTCGGCGCGCACTGTTAACGAAGGCTTGCGCAACAGCGTTCGCCAGATGCGTGCGGACGCCTTCCTGGCGGCGCTGCCCGATGACGCGGCGAGTGCCAACTTCAGACCGTTGTTGTTTCTCGATGCGCATCGTGTCAATGGTGCCGAAATGGCCGTGACACCGACACCTCGATTGAATTCTGCTGCGGATTTTTCACTGGGGCAAGAACTCACGGTTCTGCTTGGCAAGTCATGGGTCGGCGAGGCCATGATCGTGATTGACGCAGCGCGTCTTTACCAGGACATGGAGTGCTTTGGTGGACAGGTGCCCGAAGACAGCCGGCCACCACTGGCGGTGCGAAGGGAAGTGGCCAGGTTGCTGGAGCAGTTTTCCAACACGCACCGTCTTGATGTGCTGCCGCATGATGACGCCTATTTCGTGCTATTGCCTTGGGCCTGGGGTGTGGGTGCCTGGGACATAGCCCTGGTGCGTCGCGGTGACCGATACGCGCGCCAGAGCCTGCAGCCCGGCGTGACCGGTGCGACATCGATTTCAATGATGCGCCGGGTTCATGATGCACGCTTTGCCACGCGTTACTTTGCCGGCCATGGCATTGACATCGGCGGCGGTCGGGATGCCTTGGAGAAATTCAGGTTTGCTTTTCCGCTGGCGCGCTCGATCGTGAACTACGACCGACCCGGCTGGGACGCGCAGACCTGCGCCAACATTGCTGATGCCGAGTTCGACTTCCTGTATTCCAGTCACTGCCTGGAGCACCTGGATGACCCGCAACTGGCATTCGGGCACTGGCTGCGTGTGGTGCGTCCTGGCGGCTGGTTGGTTGTCGATGTGCCGGACGAAGACTTGTACGAGCAGGGCGTGTTTCCTTCGCGCTTTAGCACCGGACATCAGCACAGTTTCACAGTCGCCAAGCCAGCGTCGTGGTCACCCCGATCGATTTGTTTGCTGGAGTTCTTGCTCGGTTTTCGTGACCTGTGTCAGGTGCATTCGGTGCAGCGGCTCGATCACGTGGCACACCCTGTGCTGCTCAACAAGGGTTTGGACTTGACGCAAACGCCGTACGGCGAAGCCGGCATTGAAATCATTGTGCGCAAGGCGACGTGTTCGCCCACAGATGTGCACATCAAACCGACGGCGTTGCTTGCCCTATGAAAATCTCCAGATGGGTGTGGCGGGCGCTGGGCCGGCTCAGTGCCGCGCGATTATGAATTGCTTGGTGGCGCGCGGCCCGCGCCGCCGGCTTGCGCCTTGGCACCTGGCCGATCACGCTGACGCGCCGCAGCGTCGATCCTGGCATCCGTGTTCCCCGCCTGGCGCTAAGGCCTGTATCTGTACTGTCAGCGATACGACCATCCCGAGACGAATCGGCTTGTGCACAGAGGGGCTGTTCAGGCCCGATTGGCATTGTCGGCGTTGTCGAGCAGGGCTTTTGGCTGTCAGTACAATAAGGGCCGTGTAAAACTTCACGCCATGGATGGATGGGCTGGTAGATGAGGCCCGAAATCCATCCGGTCCGGCCACGGTTTTGACTGTAGAGTCCGGTCACCCAACCGTTTTTAATGTGTGGAACAGGTCTTGGCCGAGCAGCGGCAGGCATCGTCCCCAACCAATTTAGGAGTATTTTTGTATGACCGTTACCGTTGAAACCCTGGAAAAGCTGGAACGCAAAATCACACTGACCTTGCCGGTCGTGAATGTTGAGTCGGAAGTCCAGACGCGTTTGAAGAAGATCGCGCGTACCGTCAAGATGGACGGTTTTCGTCCCGGCAAGGTGCCGATGAACGTGGTGGCCCAGCGTTATGGTTATTCGGTTCATTACGAGGTGATGAACGACAAGGTTGGTGAAGCCTTCGCTAATGCGGCCAACGAAGCCAAACTGCGCGTGGCCGGACAGCCCCGCATCACCGAGAAGGAATCTTCGCCCGAAGGCGAAATGACTTTTGATGCGGTATTTGAGGTCTATCCGGATGTCAAGATCAATGACCTGAGCAGCGCAGAAGTGGCCAAGGTCAGCGCCGAGGTGACCGATGCCGCCATTGACAAGACGATCGATATCCTGCGCAAGCAGCGGCGCACTTTTTCCCTGCGTGCGCATGACGCGCCAGCGCAAACCGGCGATCGTTTAACGGTTGATTTCGAAGGCAAGATCGATGGCGAGACCTTTGCCGGCGGTAAGGCCGAGGATTTCCAGTTCATCCTGGGTGACGGGCAGATGCTCAAGGAATTTGAGGACGCGACACAGGGCATGAAGGCCGGCGAAAGCAAGACTTTCCAGATGGTTTTCCCGGCTGATTACCATGGCAAGGATGTAGCCGGAAAGACGGCCGACTTCATGGTCACGGTCAAGAAGATAGAAGCAGCCCATCTGCCTGAAGTCAACGAAGCCATGGCCAAGTCTCTCGGCATTGACGACGCGACGGTTGAAGGTCTGCGCGCTGATGTGCAAAAAAACCTGGCGCGTGAAGTCAAGGTGCGTCTGCTCTCACGCAACAAGCAGGCCGTGATGGACGCGCTGATTGCATCGGCTGAACTGGATTTGCCGACGACGGCCGTACAGTCTGAAATTACTCGCTTGATGGAAGGCACGCGTGCCGATCTGAAACAGCGTGGCATGAAAGACGCTGATACGACGCCAATGCCTGACGATATCTTCCGTCCGCAGGCCGAGCGCCGCGTTCGGTTGGGTCTGGTGGTTGCCGAACTGGTGCGCGCCAACGACCTGCAAGCCAAGCCGGAACAGATCAAGTCGCACATAGAGGAACTGGCCGCTAGCTATGAAAAGCCGGCTGATGTGATGCGCTGGTATTACGGTGACAAGAACCGTCTGGCCGAGGTCGAGGCGGTGGTGATGGAAAACAACGTTACCGATTTTGTGCTCGCGCGTGCCAAGGTGAGTGAGCAGAGCATTTCCTTTGACGATCTGATGGCGCAGAACTGAGCCGGTTTTTAGCCTCTTATTTTCGTTACAGTAAAGCCCTATCTGGAGACAATATGAACGAGCGATTTGGTGCGATGGATACCCAAGCCCTGGGCATGGTTCCGATGGTGATCGAGCAGTCAGGCCGCGGCGAGCGCTCGTATGACATTTACTCGCGTCTGCTCAAAGAGCGCGTGATTTTTCTAGTGGGACCGGTCAATGACTATGTCGCCAATCTGGTGGTGGCGCAGTTGCTGTTTCTCGAAAGTGACAACCCAGACAAGGACATTTCGTTCTACATCAATTCGCCCGGCGGCTCGGTCAGCGCCGGCATGGCAATTTTTGACACCATGAATTTCATCAAGCCCGACGTCTCCACCCTGTGCACCGGCATGGCCGCAAGCATGGGTGCGTTTCTGCTGGCGGCCGGCGCCAAGGGCAAGCGTTTCTCGCTGCCCAATTCCAAGGTCATGATTCACCAGCCGTCTGGCGGCAGTCAGGGCCAGGCGACCGAGATCGAGATTCAGGCGCGGGAAATTCTCAAGACGCGCGAGCAGTTGAACCGGATTCTGGCCGAGCGCACCGGTCAGCCGATCGAGCGCATCGAGCGCGATACCGAGCGCGACTATTACATGTCGGCGCAGGAGTGCCTGGAATATGGTTTGATTGACAAGGTTATCTCGAAACGGACGTAAGACATGGCTGAAAAAAAAGCTTCTTCAGGCGAGAAAACACTGTATTGCTCTTTTTGCGGCAAAAGCCAGCACGAAGTCAAGAAGCTGATTGCCGGTCCCTCGGTTTTCGTCTGCGACGAATGCATTGAGCTGTGCAACGAAATCATTCGCGATGAACTGCCCCCCAGTACCGAGCCCGGTACCGGCGCGTCCGAGTTGCCGACGCCTTCCGAAATCAAGGCCAATCTTGACAATTATGTGATCGGGCAGGAACCGGCCAAGCGCATTCTGGCGGTGGCGGTTTATAACCACTACAAACGCCTGCGGCACAAGGACAAGGCCAAGAAGGATGATGTCGAACTGGCCAAGAGCAATATCCTACTGATCGGCCCGACCGGTTCTGGAAAAACCTTGCTGGCGCAAACGCTGGCGCGCATGTTGGACGTTCCCTTTGTGATGGCCGATGCGACTACGCTGACGGAAGCCGGCTATGTCGGTGAGGACGTCGAGAACATCGTGCTGAAACTGCTGCAAAGCTGCAACTACGATGTTGAGCGGGCGCAGCGCGGTATTGTTTACATCGACGAGATCGACAAGATTTCGCGCAAGTCAGACAACCCCTCGATCACGCGCGATGTCTCGGGCGAAGGCGTGCAGCAGGCGCTGCTCAAGCTGATCGAAGGCACCATGGCCAGCGTGCCGCCGCAAGGCGGACGCAAGCACCCGAATCAGGATTTCGTGCAGGTCGATACCACCAACATCTTGTTCATCTGCGGTGGCGCTTTCTTCGGTCTGGAGAAGGTCATCGATAACCGCACGCAATCCTCGGGCATGGGCTTTGGTGCGACGGTCAAGAGCAAGGAGCAGCGTAGCCTGACCCAGGTTTTCAAGGACGTCGAGCCGGAAGACCTGATCAAGTTCGGCCTGATTCCGGAACTGGTTGGCCGCATGCCGGTGGTGGCAACCTTGGCTGAATTGACCGAAGAAGCGCTGGTGCAGATTCTGACCGAGCCCAAGAATGCGCTGGTCAAGCAGTACAGCAAGTTGCTGGCGATGGAGAATGTCGGGCTTGAAATTCGTCCCTCGGCACTGGCAGCGATTGCGAAGAAGGCGCTGGCGCGCAAGACCGGCGCGCGCGGTCTGCGCTCGATCCTGGAGCAGGCACTGATTGACACCATGTACGAGTTGCCCAATGCCAGCAATGTCGACAAGGTTGTTGTGGATGAATCGACAATTGAAGACAACAAGCCCCCCTTGTTGGTGTACCGTGAAGCAGCCAAACAGGCATGATTTGACACTGACGACTTGAAAATCAGCGTTGCTGATCCATATTGAACAGGTAACTTAAAGGTTTCCCCTATGTCTGGCAATGCCAAATTACCTGCTACCCCACTGGATTTACCCCTGTTGCCCCTGCGCGACGTGGTGGTATTCCCGCACATGGTGATTCCGCTTTTTGTCGGTCGCCCCAAGAGCATCAAGGCACTGGAATCGGCGATGGAGGCTGAGCGCCGCATCATGCTGGTGGCACAAAAGGCTGCGGCCAAGGATGATCCGGCAGTGACCGACATGTTCGATGTCGGCTGCGTTGCGACGATCCTGCAAATGCTCAAGCTGCCTGATGGCACGGTTAAGGTTCTGGTTGAAGGTCAACAGCGCGCCCGTGTCAACCGCATCGACGAAGGCGAACTGCATTTTGTCGCCAATGTCACGCCGCTGGAAGTTCAGACTGAGCCGCTGGTCAAGTCGCGTGCACAAGCCAGTGAAATCGAGGCTTTGCGTCGGGCTGTGATGCAGCAGTTTGAGCAGTACGTCAAACTCAACAAGAAAATTCCGCCAGAAATCCTGACTTCGATCACCAGCATCGATGACGCCGGGCGTCTGGCCGACACCATCGCCGCGCATTTGCCGCTCAAGCTTGAAAACAAGCAGGCGGTTCTCGACCTGGCCGGCGTCAAGGAGCGGCTCGAAAATTTGTTTGAGCAGATCGAGCATGAGGTCGACATCCTCAATGTGGACAAAAAGATCCGCGGCCGCGTCAAACGGCAAATGGAAAAGAACCAGCGCGATTTCTACCTGAACGAGCAGGTCAAGGCGATCCAGAAGGAGTTGGGCGAAGGCGAGGACGGTGCTGATATTGACGAGATCGAGAAGAAGATCAAGTCCGCCAAGATGCCCAAGGAAGCGCTCAAGAAGGTGGAGGGTGAGCTCAAGAAGCTCAAACTGATGTCACCGATGTCGGCTGAAGCGACGGTGGTGCGCAATTACATTGACGTCATGGCCGCGCTGCCATGGTCTGGCAAGACCAAGATCAAGCACGACCTGGGCAATGCCGAGAAAGTTCTCAATGAGGACCACTTCGGTCTTGACAAGGTGAAGGACCGGATTCTTGAGTATCTTGCTGTGCAGCAGCGCGTGGACAAGGTGAAAGCGCCGATTCTGTGCCTGGTTGGCCCGCCCGGCGTTGGAAAGACCTCGCTGGGACAGTCGATTGCCAAGGCGACCGGGCGCAAGTACGTGCGCATGGCGTTGGGCGGCATGCGCGACGAAGCTGAGATTCGCGGCCACCGTCGCACCTACATCGGCGCCATGCCGGGAAAAGTCTTGCAGAGCCTGTCCAAGGTCGGCACACGCAATCCGCTGTTCCTGCTCGATGAGATCGACAAACTCGGAACCGACTTCCGAGGCGACCCGTCGAGCGCCTTGCTGGAAGTGCTCGACCCCGAGCAAAACCACAAGTTTGGCGACCATTACGTTGAGGTCGATTTTGATCTGAGCGATGTCATGTTTGTTGCGACTTCCAACTCCATGAACATCCCGCCGGCCTTGCTGGACCGTATGGAAGTAATTCGCCTCTCGGGCTACACCGAAGACGAGAAGACCAGCATTGCGATCAACTTCCTTTTGCCCAAACAACTCAAGAACAACGGCGTCAAGGAAGAAGAACTGTTGATCGGCGAAGACGCAGTACGTGACATTGTTCGCTACTACACGCGTGAAGCCGGTGTGCGTTCGCTCGAGCGTGAACTCTCCAAAATTTGCCGCAAGGTGGTCAAGGGCCTTCAACTCAAGAAGATGGTGCCGCAGGTCAAGGTGGACGCGGAAAACCTGAATGATTTTCTGGGTGTTCGCAAATACTCCTACGGACGCGCTGAGAAACTTAATCAGGTCGGACAGGTTGTCGGTTTGGCCTGGACTGAAGTCGGCGGCGATTTGCTGACGATCGAGGCCGCCATGATGCCGGGCAAGGGTGTCATTACCCGCACCGGTTCGCTCGGCGATGTGATGAAGGAATCGGTCGAGGCTGCACGCACCGTGGTGCGCAGCCGATCGAGGCGCCTGGGCATCAAGGACGAGGCTTTCGAGAAGAAAGACATCCACATCCACGTGCCCGATGGCGCGACGCCCAAGGACGGGCCCAGCGCTGGCGCCGCCATGACGACCGCGTTTGTTTCGGCCATGACGGGTATTCCGGTGCGCAGCGATGTTGCCATGACTGGCGAAATCACTCTGCGCGGCGAGGTGACGGCCATCGGCGGTCTGAAGGAAAAATTGCTGGCAGCGCTGCGTGGCGGCATCAAGACGGTGTTGATCCCAGAAGAAAATGCCAAGGATTTGCAGGATATTCCGGCCAATGTGAAGAATGGTCTGGAAATCGTGCCGGTGCGCTGGATCGACAAAGTTCTGGAGATTGCGCTGGAGAGAATGCCAACGCCCCTGGCGGATGATGAGCCGGTGACGGCCGCTGCAGCAGTCGGCGCGGCGGTAGCGACACCCGAGCCGGCCGGGTCGGTTAAACACTAGGCGTACATTTTTTGTGGGTGGGCTCGGACCGGCAAGAATTTACACTATAATTCGAGCCTTGAAACGCGGGAATAGCTCAGTTGGTAGAGCGCAACCTTGCCAAGGTTGAGGTCGAGAGTTCGAGACTCTTTTCCCGCTCCAGATTCC
>CAITXW010000508.1 GCA_903896425.1 uncultured beta proteobacterium
GGCCTGACCAAGGGCGACCGCGAGATGATCGTCACCACCACCAGCGCCGCCAACAAATGCCTGTATTGCGTGATCGCGCACGGCGCCATCTTGCGCATCTACGAGAAGAAACCGCTGGTCGCCGATCAGGTGGCAGTGAACCACCGCAAGGCCGACATCACGCCGCGCCAGCGCGCCATGCTCGACTTCGCACTCAAAGTCTGTTTGAAGTCTGATGAGATCGAGGACGCAGATTTTGTCGCATTGCAAGCCCATGGTTTCAGCGACGAAGACGCCTGGGACATCGCCGCCATCACGGCCTTCTTTGGCCTCTCGAACCGCATGGCGTCCTTCAGCAATATGCTGCCCAACCCAGAGTTTTACGTGATGGGGCGGCTACCGAAAGCGAAGTAGATCAGCTCACCATCTGACGCAGCCAGTCCGGCATCGTTTTCGATTTCTGATTTGGGAAATCAACCCACATGGTGGTGGCGCCGCCGGCGGCGTTGATGACGCCGGGCTGGTCGGCGCGCTCCATCGTGCCCCAGCTCTCGAAGGTGGAGCGCCCCGGGTCGCTAACGTACATCTTCACCAAAACATCGCCTGGGTATTCGAGTTGTTTATAGAAATTGCAGAAGGCGTTGACGATCACGATGCCTTCACCGCTGGCATCCGGCCCACGACCCAGCGAAGTCATCCAGTCAATACGGCAGATCTCCAGATAGCGGAAATAGGTTCCGTTGTTGAGGTGGTTCATGGCATCCATGTCGGCCCAACGGATCGGGATGACCGTCTGGTGCACCAATTTCTTCTGTTCCGGTAACTCGAATCGCATAGGGTCCTTGTGAAAAATTGCGCCGACTTCAGACACCAAAGCCATCGTCGGCCGAGATCACGGCGCCGTTGATGAAGTGGCTCTCGTTGGCGCACAGCATCACGAGCAGCGCGTCCAGATCAGCAGCCTGCCCCAGACGCTTGCGCGGCAGCATCTGCACCAGCTTTTGACCCTGTTCGGTCTGCCAGTGGTGGTGGTTGATTTCGGTGTCGATGTAGCCGGGGCAGATGGCGTTGACGTTGATGCCAAAACGCCCCCACTCCACCGCCATGGCCTTGGTCATTTGCACCACCGCCGCCTTGCTCATGCAGTAAACACCGATCTGCGGCAGCACGCGCAGACCCGCCATCGATGCGATGTTGACGATGCGCCCGCCGGTGTAAGTTCCCGGCGCCGAGCCCTTGGCGCGCGCCAACATGCGCTTGCCAACCTCCTGCGCAACGAAGAACGCACCTTTGACGTTGGTGTTAAAGATGAAATCAAAATCTTCTTCGGCCACGTCCTGGATGCGCTGCGTGGTGCTGACGCCAGAGTTGTTGATCAGGATGTCGATGGAACCGACTTCGGTCTCGGCATGTGCCACGGCCGACTTGATGGAATCGATGTCGGTCACGTCGAGTTCGATGACGTGGGCATCACCGCCCTCGCCGTCAATTTCGGCGCGCAGGTCCTTGAGCCGCTCGATGCGCCGGCTCGCCAGCACCACAGCGGCACCCGCGCGTGACAGGGTCTTGGCGAACTGTGCGCCCAAACCGCTGGAGGCACCGGTGACAAAAGCCACCCGGCCGGAAAGATCAATGCTGTAAGCCATCGCGAAAGTCTCCATGAATTGAAAGATCGACCGTCGAATTATTCACCGCATAAAATCAATCATGCATTCGACAATCCCCGGTCGCGGTCCCCATCGGAACCAGGCTCCCATTATCAAGCGAGAAAATCCATGACAAACGAAGAAATACTGTCGCAGTTCGGGCCCCGAGAAGCAATGGAATACGACGTGGTCGTCGTTGGCGGCGGCCCCGCCGGTCTGTCCACCGCGATCCGGCTCAAGCAACTGGCAGCGGAGAAAGGCACGGACGTTTCGGTCGTCGTGCTGGAAAAAGGCTCGGAGCCCGGCGCCCACATCCTCTCAGGCGCCGTGCTGGACCCAATCTCGCTCACCGAGTTGTTCCCTGACTGGAAAGCCATGGGTGCACCGTTGAATCAGCCGGTCACGGATGAGGCGATGATGTTCCTGAGCGAAACCAGTGCCTATCGAACACCCAACTTCATGCTGCCGCCGTGCAGCCAGAACCACGGCAACTACGTCATCAGCCTGGGCGCACTGACACGCTGGCTGGCAACGCAGGCCGAAAGCCTGGGCGTGGAAATCTTCCCCGGCTTTCCCGCCGCCGAAGTGCTGTACGACGAGAACGGTGCCGTCAAGGGTGTGGCCACCGGCAACATGGGCATCAACAAAGAAGGTGAGCCGGGCGAAAACTTCCAGATCGGCATGGAACTGCTGGCCAAATACACCATCTTCGCCGAAGGTTCACGCGGCCACCTCGGGCGCCAGTTGATTGCCAACTACAAGCTCGACGAAGGTTGCGATCCGCAAAGCTACGGCATCGGCATCAAGGAGCTGTGGGAAATCGATCCGGCACGCCATGAGCCGGGCCTGGTGGTGCACACCGCTGGCTGGCCAATGGACGACAGCACCTATGGCGGCTCTTTCCTGTACCACATGGAAGACAACAAAATCGCGCTCGGTTTCATCACGGGGCTGAACTACAGCAACGCCTACCTGAGCCCGTTCGAGGAATTCCAGCGCTGGAAGACACACCCGAACATCCGCTATTACCTCGAAGGCGAAGACAAGGGTCTCAAGCCGGCCAAGCGTCTGGCCTATGGCGCGCGCGCCATCACGGCCGGCGGCCTGATGGCGTTGCCGAAAACCGTGTTCCCGGGCGGCGCGCTGATCGGCTGCGAAGCCGGCTTCCTCAATGTCAGCCGCATCAAGGGCACGCACACCGCCATCAAGACCGGCATGCTGGCCGCCGAGGCCGCTTACGAAGCCGTCACGGCCGGGCGCGCGCACGACGAACTCAGCGCCTACCCGGAAGCCTTCGAGGCCAGTTGGGTCCACACCGAGTTGAACAAATCACGCAACTTCAAGGCCTGGTTCAAGTTTGGGCTGCGGGTTGGCACGGTGATGAATGGTCTGGA
>CAITXW010000509.1 GCA_903896425.1 uncultured beta proteobacterium
AGAAAGTCCGCATATAGGTGTAGAGGTAGTCGGCGCCAGTACCGTTGGCACCGGCACGCGAACGCACCAGCACGGTCAGATCCGGCGGATTGACGCCAAACCAGGCCTTGGCCTGTTGCGGGTCGATCGCGGACTTCATGGTGTCGCCCATCTTGCCGTTGGTCAGTAACAGGTTGTCCTTGATCTGCTCGTTGGTCAAACCAATGTCCTGCAGGCGGTTGAAGCGCATGAAGGCAGCCGAGTGGCAATTCAGACAGTAGTTGACAAACAACTTGGCGCCGTTTTGCAGGGCTGCCATATCGTTGGTCTTGTTGGGCGCCTTGTCCCAGGCCGGTCCGCCGGTATTGGCCTGCACACCCACGGTCAAGCCCAGCGCCAGCGCCAGGCCCAGAATGATTTTGTTAGTGAAACCCATGGTTTTCATGATGTGTTGTCAGTTCAATGCGCCGCGAAGACGACACGATCGGGCACCGGCTTGGACACGCCGATGCGACTCCACCAGGGCATCGTGATGAAGAAGCCAAAGTAGAACAGGGTTCCCAACTGGGCGATACGTCCACCAATCGCCGACGGCGGTTGCGTGCCCAGATAGCCGAGCACCAGGAAGTTGATGACGAAAACAGCGTACAGGTACTTGTGCCAGTCGGGCCGATAGCGGATCGACTTGACCGCGCTGTTGTCCAGCCAAGGCAGGAAGAACAGGGTCACAACGCCGCCGCCCATCGCCACCACACCCCAGAACTTGGCGTCAATGGCCAGCATCATCGCGGCCACGGCAAGTGCACCCACGGCAATAGCGCCCTTGAAGACAAGCGGCATCTTGCCCTTGTAGACGGCAAAGCCGGCGCCACCGAGGACACAGAGAATCAGCACGTACATCATCTCGCTGGTAACCGCGCGCAGCAGCGAGTAGAACGGCGTGAAATACCAGACCGGCGCAATGTGCAACGGCGTCTGGAACGGGTTGGCTGGAATGAAGTTGTTGTACTCCAGGAAGTAGCCGCCCATTTCCGGCGCGAAGAAGATGATGGAACAAAACACCATCAAAAAGGCGCTCACGGCGAAGATGTCGTGCACTGTGTAATAGGGGTGGAAGGGAATGCCGTCCAGGGGAATGCCGTCCGGGCCTTTCGTCGCCTTGATCTCGATTCCGTCCGGGTTCAGCGAGCCGACTTCGTGCAGGGCAATGATGTGCGCTACCACCAGGCCCAACAGCACCAGCGGCACGGCAATGACGTGGAAGCTGAAGAAGCGGTTGAGCGTGGCGTCGCCGACCACGTAATCGCCGCGAATCAGCAGAGCCAGGTCCGGGCCGATGAACGGAACAGCGGAAAACAGGTTCACGATCACCTGCGCGCCCCAATAGGACATTTGGCCCCAGGGCAGCAAATAACCCATGAAGGCTTCGGCCATCAGCGCCAGGAAAATGGCGCAGCCAAAAACCCAGACCAGTTCGCGCGGCTTGCGGTAGCTGCCGTAGAGCAAACCGCGGTACATGTGCAGATACACCACGGCAAAGAAGGCCGAGGCGCCAGTGGAGTGCATGTAGCGGATCAGCCAGCCCCAGGGCACGTCGCGCATGATGTACTCGACCGAGCCAAAGGCCAGTGCCGCTTCGGGCTTGTAATGCATCACCAGGAAGATGCCGGTGACGAGTTGGATTACCAGCACGAACAGCGAGAGCACGCCAAAGATGTACCAGAAGTTGAAGTTCTTGGCGACGTAGTACTCGCTCATGTGGTCGCGAAACAGCTTGGACAAGGGGAAACGGTTGTCCACCCAGTTGAGCAACTTGGCGCCGCCAGAGGCGTTCGGGGAAATTTCGTGGAATTCAGCCATGGTATTCGTCCTCAGGCCTTCTTGTCGTCACCGATGAGCAGTTTGCTATCGGAGAGATACATATGAGCCGGGACCTCAAGATTGTCCGGTGCGGGCTTGTTCTTGAAAACGCGGCCGGCCAAATCAAAGGTGGAACCATGGCAAGGGCAAAAGAAGCCGCCCTGCCAGTCATCGGGCAGCGAGGGCTGGGCGCCGGTCTGGAACTTGTCCGACGGCGAGCAACCCAGATGGGTGCAAATGCCCACCACCACCAGGTATTCAGGCTTGATGGAGCGGGTCGCGTTGCGGGCGTAGGCCGGCGCTTGGTCTTCGGGCTTGCGCTCGGACTTGGGGTCGGCCAGTTGCGGGTCGATCTTGGGCAGTGCCGCAAGCTGTTCGGGCGTGCGGCGCACGATCCAGACCGGTTTACCGCGCCACTCCACCGTCATTTTTTCGCCCGGCAAGAGCGTGGAAATATCGGCTTCGACCGGCGCTCCGGCGGCCTTGGCCTTTTCGGAAGGCAGGAAACTGCTGACAAAAGGAACGGCGGCACCAATGCCGCCAACTGCGCCAGCGCAACTGGACGCAATCAGCCAGGTCCGCTTGCTGGAGTCGATCTGGCCGCGCTCGGCAAGGGTCTCAGTCATGGGAATTCTCAATGAAAAACATCTCAACGGGGGATAAGCTAGGATCGCGGATTGTAGCTGAGGCTCCAAAAATCAGCCGACCCCCATCAGCGCGGCACTTGCGCGGCGGCTGGCGAGGCGGCAATACTTCAACCCATCCCATTCAAACAGGAGACATTCATCGTGACAATTGCGCAAGAGTTCAAAGAGTTTGCCGTCAAGGGCAATGTGATGGATCTGGCAGTCGGCGTCATCATTGGCGGCGCTTTCGGAAAAATTGTCGACTCCGTGGTCGGCGACCTGATCATGCCGTTGGTATCGGCCATCGTCGGCAAGATCGATTTTTCCAACCTTTTTATCGTGCTCGGAACGGCCCCAGTCGGCAACGCGATGACGCTCGATGCCTTGAAAAAGGCCGGCGTACCGGTCTTTGCCTACGGCAATTTCATCACGGTGGCCGTCAATTTTGCGATTCTGGCCTTCATCATCTTCATGATGGTCAAGCAAATCAACCGTCTGAAGAACGAAGCAGCACCCGCGCCTGCCGTGCCGGCTGCGCCGCTGCCACCAGCCGAGGACGTGCTGCTGCTGCGCGAAATCCGCGACAGCCTCAAGAAATAGCGGTCCGCGCGCAGAGTTGGCGCGCCATGCGGATGGCCGCAATCAGGCTGCTGGCGTCGGCCTGACCGCTGCCGGTCAGGTCAAAAGCCGTTCCGTGGTCCGGGCTGGTACGCACCAGCGGCAGACCCAAGGTCACATTGACACCGGTTTCGACACCCAGGTACTTCACCGGGATCAAGCCCTGGTCGTGGTACATCGCCAGCACCACATCGAATTCGCCCGGTGCCACATCTTTGGTTCGAGCGCGCATGAACACGGTATCCGGCGCGAAGGGACCGCTCACCTGCAAGCCCTGGGAACAGGCCGCCGCGATGGCTGGCGCGATGATTTCGATTTCCTCGCGCCCGAACAAACCGCCCTCGCCAGCATGCGGATTGAGACCCGCCACACCAATCCTGGGGGCGCGTCCCAGAATCGCGCGCAAGGATTCGTGCGTGATCTGCAGTGTTTGCAGCACTTGCTCAAAGGTCACGGCTTCAATCGCGTCACGCAGCGAAACATGAATGCTGACCAGCACGACGCGCAACTCCTCGTTGGCCAACATCATGCGCACCGGCATTTGCGCCAGTGACTTGCCACAGTGCGCCGCAGCCAGCGCCTGCAGCATTTCGGTGTGCCCCGGGAATTCGGCGTGCGGCGCACCGGCCAGGGCCAGCGCTTCCTTGTTCAGCGGTGCTGTCACCAGCGCCGCCACCTCGCCGCGCAAGGCGGCCTGCGCTGCCCAGACTACACAATCGCCCGCGAGCCGCCCGGCTTCGGCGCTCAAGCGTCCAGGCAGCACCGGCTTTGCCAGCGACCCGACCTGCAACAAGGGCAGGCAGTTCGGTGGCATCTCCAGCGCCTCGGCAGCGTTTTCAATCAAAGCCACCGGCTGCGCAATACGCCCTGCGCTGATCCATTGCACGCCCCGGCGCATGCTTGCCAGGTCACCGACCACGAAGCAGCCGCGGGTCAGTTCCGGCGCATCGCGAAATGCCTTGGCGATGATTTCCGGGCCAATGCCTGCGGCGTCGCCGAGCGTGAT
Source organism: uncultured beta proteobacterium (assembly GCA_903896425.1). Taxonomy (GTDB): domain Bacteria; phylum Pseudomonadota; class Gammaproteobacteria; order Burkholderiales; family Burkholderiaceae_C; genus Rhodoferax. Next base: position 4,090 of record CAITXW010000509.1, read on the forward strand.
GGCAATCGGTTTTTTCATGGTCAGGCCGGGTTCTCGATGTCGATGAATTCGTGCGCCAGTCCGAGTTGCGCCGCCACCTGTGCGGCGACAGCCGGAGCGCCATAGCGCTCGCTAGCGTGGTGGCCACAGGCCAGAAACGCCACGCCACATTCGCGCGCAAAGTGCGCCTGCGGTTCGGAAATCTCACCCGTGATGAAGGCGTCGGCACCGGCTGCAATGGCGGCTTCGAAATAACCCTGCGCGCCGCCGCTGCACCAGGCGATCTTGCGGATGGCCCGTGGCGCCGCCTCAACCAGGGTCACGCTGCGACCAAGCCGAACTGCCACATGCTCACGCAGCGCCTGCGCCGTCCCGAAAGTCAGGCTGACCTCGGGCTCGCCCAGAAACCCCAGTTCCTGCTCGCCAAAGCGCGACAGCGCCTACAGACCGAGTTTGAGCCCGAGCTGCGCGTTATTGCCCAGTTCCGGGTGCGCGTCCAGCGGCAGGTGGTAGGCGAACAGGCTGATGTCATGCGCCAGCAGCAAGGCCAGGCGCTGCTTCATCCAGCCGGTAACCGTGCCGTCCTGACCACGCCAGAACAGACCGTGGTGCACAAAGATCGCATCGGCCTGCGCCGCGATGGCGGCCTCGATCAGGGCCCGGCTTGCCGTCACGCCGGAGACGACTTTGCGCACCGTCGCACGGCCTTCGACCTGCAGGCCGTTGGGGCCGTAGTCGCGAAAACGTTCGGGTTGCAGCAGCGTATCGAAAGCCTGCAGGAGTTCGGTTCGGTCGATCATGTCAAGAATGAAACGGGTTCAGGATGGGCGGCAGCCCATTGTCGGCGAATTTGGGCCCACGCCGCGCGCTGGCATAGGCCGGCGCCTACAATTTGCACACCGGCTTCTGGCCTCTCACTCCTCCCTATGAAACGTTTCTGGTTGTTGTTTTCACAGGCGGTCACCGTCCTGCTGGCCGCCTACTTTGTGGTGGGCACGCTCAAGCCTGAATGGCTGGGCAGGGTTCCTTCGCGCAGCGGCACCATTGCGCTGCTGGAAGCGCCCGCCAGCAGCACGACGGCCGTGCCACCGGGCAGTTTCCGTCTCGCGGCACAGAAGGCATCGGCCGCCGTGGTGAGTATCAACACCAGCAAAGCCGCCCGCAACCGGCCACGCAGCAACGACCCCTGGTTCAATTTCTTCTTCGGCGAACAGGGCGGCGAGCCGCAGGTGGGCCTGGGTAGCGGCGTGATCGTGAGTGCGAGCGGCTACATCCTGACCAACAACCACGTGGTCGAGAGTGCCGACGAGATCGATGTCATCCTCAACGACAGCCGCCACGCGCGTGCCAAGGTCATCGGCACCGATCCGGATTCGGATCTCGCCCTGCTCAAGATCGAACTCGATCGCCTGCCGGTCATCGTGCTGGGCAACTCCGACACGCTGCATGTGGGCGACCAGGTGCTGGCCATCGGCAACCCGTTTGGCGTTGGTCAGACCGTCACCGGCGGCATCGTCAGCGCGCTCGGGCGCAACCAGCTTGGCATCAACACCTTCGAGAACTTCATCCAGACCGATGCCGCCATCAACCCGGGCAATTCCGGTGGTGCCCTGGTCGACACGAACGGCAATCTGCTGGGCATCAATACGGCCATTTACTCACGCTCCGGCGGCAGCATGGGCATCGGCTTTGCCATTCCGGTGGCGACCGCCAAACTGGTGATGGAAGGCATCGTGAAGGACGGCCAGGTCACGCGCGGCTGGATCGGCGTCGAGCCCAGCGAGCTGTCACCCGAACTGGCTGAAACCTTTGGCGTCAAGACGCAGGACGGCGTGATCATCACCGGCGTCATGCAAAACGCGCCGGCAGCGCAGGCCGGAATCCGCCCGGGCGACGTCATCGTGCGCGTGGCTGGCAAGCCCATTGCAAACGTTGCCGAACTGCTCAGCGCGGTAGCGGCGCTCAAACCCGGCACCGCCACTCCGTTTGGCTTGCTGCGCCGGGAGCAAAAACTCGAACTCGCCGTAACCCCCGGCGTGCGCCCGAAGCCGCGCCGGCCAGCCCAGTAGGGCACTGCCAGGCCAGCCATTCCTTGAAAAACGGGCCTTCGCCCATAATTGCCGGTTTGCCGCGCACACCGCGCGGTTTGCTGACATCGATTCCATCTGTTAGACCTTGAAACCCAAAATGACCCAACAAACTCTCTCCTTTCAGGCCGAAGTGGCCCAGTTGCTGCACCTGGTCACCCACTCGCTTTATTCCAACAAGGAAATCTTCCTGCGCGAACTGGTCTCCAACGCGTCCGACGCCTGCGACAAGCTGCGTTTTGAAGCGCTCGACAACGCCACCCTGTATGAAGATGCGCCGACACTCGAAGTGCGCGTCTCCTTCGACAAGGATGCCAAGACGCTGACCATCTCCGACAACGGCATCGGCATGAGCCAGCAGGAAGCCATTGAGCACCTGGGCACCATTGCCAAGAGCGGCACCAAGGACTTCATGTCCAAGCTGTCGGGCGACCAGAAAGCCAACGTCTCCGAGCAGGGGCAACTGATCGGCCAGTTTGGCGTCGGCTTTTACTCCGGCTTCATCGTCGCCGACAAGATCTCGGTCGAGTCACGCCGCGCCGGGCTCAAGGCTGAAGAAGGTGTGCGCTGGACCAGCGCTGGCGCCGGCGACTTTGTGGTTGAGAACATCACGCGCACAACTCGCGGCACCAGCGTCATCCTGCACCTGCGCGACGACGCCATGGACTATGCCTCAGCCTGGAAGCTCAAGAGCATCATCGCCAAGTACTCGGACCACATCAGCCTGCCGATCCTGATGGAAAAAGAAGAGTGGAAAGACGGCGATCTGATCACCCCCGGTGACGAGAATGGCGGGCGCCAGCCCGGCGCCATGGTCAAGACCGGCGAATGGGAAACCGTCAACAAGGCCAACGCCATCTGGGCCCGCGCCAAAAAGGACATCAGCGCCGAGCAGTACAACGAGTTCTACAAGCAGATCAGCCACGACAGCGAAGCGCCGCTGGCCTATACGCACAACCGCGTCGAAGGCAGCACCGAATACACGCAACTGCTCTACATCCCGGGCAAGGCACCGTTTGACCTCTGGAACCGCGAAAAAACCGCCGGCGTCAAGCTCTACGTCAAGCGCGTCTTCATCATGGACGACGCCGAAGCCCTGCTGCCAACCTACCTGCGCTTCGTCAAAGGCGTGGTCGACTCCAGCGACCTGCCGCTCAACGTGAGCCGTGAACTGCTACAGGAAAGCCGCGACGTCAAGGCCATCCGCGAAGGTTGCACAAAACGCGTGCTGGGCATGCTCGAAGACCTGGCCAAGAACGACCAGGCACCAGCAGCGACCGAAGGCGTGACCGATGTGGTGAGCGACGAAGACAAGGCCCAGTACGGCAAGTACAGCAAGTTTTACGCTGAATTCGGCGCCGTGCTGAAAGAAGGCCTGGGCGAAGACTTTGCCAACAAGGAGCGTCTGGCCAAGCTGCTGCGCTTTGCGTCGAGCACCACCGACGGTGTCAGCGTGAGCTTTGCCGACTACAAGGCGCGCATGAAGGAAGGCCAGGAAGCCATCTACTACATCACCGCCGAGACGCCGGCCGCCGCCAAAAACAGCCCACAACTTGAAGTCTTCAAGAAGAAGGGCATCGAAGTGCTGCTGATGACGGACCGCGTTGACGAGTGGGCCCTGAACTACCTGCAGGATTTTGACGGCACACCGCTGCAAAGTGTGGCCAAGGGCGCCGTTGATCTGGGCAAGCTGCAAGACGAGAGCGAGAAAAAAGCAGCCGAGGAAGCCGCCGAGACCTTCAAGCCGCTGCTGGCCAAGCTCAAGGAAGCACTGAAAGACAAGGCCGAAGACGTGCGCGTCACAACCCGCCTGGTTGACAGCCCGGCCTGCCTGGTGGTTCAGGACCATGGCATGAGCACGCAGCTCGCACGCATGCTCAAGCAAGCCGGCCAAACCGCGCCCGATGTCAAACCGGTGCTCGAAGTCAACGCCGAACACCCGTTGGTGAAAAAGCTCGAAGGCTCGGTCCACTTCAACGACCTGGCCCACATCCTGTTTGACCAGGCCCTGCTGGCCGAAGGCGGCATGCCGGCGGACCCGGCGGCCTATGTCAAGCGCGTCAACGCCCTGCTCATTTAACCCAAGGTATCTGCCATGAATAAAGTTCTACAGTGCGCGGCGCTTGCCGCCTCTTTGCTCACCGTTTCCCTGAGTTCTGCCTGGGCTGCTGACGCAGTCGCAGCCGCCGCGGCAAAGGAGGCTGGCGCTGTTGTCACCGCCAGTGGCCTGGTCTATCGCTCACTCAAAGACGGCACTGGCGCAAGCCCGAAGGCCAGCGACAAGGTCAAGGTCCATTACCGTGGCACCTTCCCTGACGGCAAGGAATTCGACAGTTCCTACAAGCGCAACGAGGCGATCGAGTTCCCCTTGAACGGCGTGATTCCGTGCTGGACAGAAGGTGTGCAGCGCATGAAGGTCGGCGGCAAAGCCAAGCTGACCTGCCCGGCCTCCATCGCCTATGGTGAGCGCGGTGCTGGTGGTGTCATTCCGCCCAATGCCACGCTGCTGTTTGAAGTCGAGTTGCTGGCGATCAACGGCAAGTAGTCAACGTAGCCCGTATGAAGCCGAAGGCGTAATACGGGAACAACGCACCGGGTTGGTCTTTGTTGCCTACCCGTATTTCGCTACGCTGCATACGGGCTACACGGCGCAATGACGAAGAAAAGTCGTGGCTGTCAAACCACCAACGGCTCTTCCTGCATCGCTTCCATCTGCTCTTCGAGCATCTGCACCTGGCCCTGCCAGTAGTCGCTGGAGCCGAACCAGGGGAAGTTGATAGGAAAGGTCGGGTCGCTCCAGCGCCGTGCCAACCAGGCGCTGTAGTGGATCAGGCGCAAGGTACGCAGCGGCTCGATCAGCGCGAGTTCGCGCCGGTCGAAGTCGCGGAACTGTTCGTAGCCGTCCACCAGCGCGCCAAGCTGGCGCGTGCGCTGGCTGCGGTCGCCGCTGAGCAGCATCCACAGGTCCTGCACCGCCGGCCCCGTGCGCGCATCATCGAGATCGACAAAGTGCGGGCCTGGCCCCATGCTGGCGTGCGCCTCCAGCGGCGTCCACAAAATATTGCCCGGGTGGCAGTCACCATGCAGGCGCAGAAGCCGGATCGGAGCCGTATCCCGCGCACCCGACCCAGTGGCCCCTGTCAGACAAGGATGCTGCGCAATCAGTTCGAGCGCCTGCTGCGAAGCCGTGGCCCAAGCTGATTGCACGTCGAGCGGAACCTGGTCGTTGGCCAGCAGCCATTCGCGCGAAGCAAGGCCAAAGCTTTGCAGGTCCAGCGCCGGCCGATGCGCAAAAGGCTGGGCCGCACCGACTGTATGAATGCGCGCCAGAAAGCGGCCGATCCACTCCAGCACGTCGGGGTCGTCGAGCTCGGGCGCACGCCCGCCGCGACTCGGGCTGACACTGAAGGCAAAGCCGCCAAAATGATGCAGCGTGCTGCCGTTGAGGACAAGCGGCCCGATCACTGGAATCTCGGCCGCCATCAACTCGGCGGAAAAACTGTGCTCTTCCAGGATCTGCGCTTCGCTCCAGCGCTCGGGGCGATAGAACTTGGCAACCACCGCACCACCCTCTTCCAGGTGCAACTGGTAAACGCGGTTCTCGTAAGAACTCAGCGCAAGTTGGCGCCCGTCGCCAAACAGCCCGACACTGGCCAGCGCGTCCATAACGAGATCGGGCGTGAGCGACTCGAACGCGTGCCGCACCGGTGCAGTGGAAGAATCAGAAACCATGCGCCCATTGTCGCGCCTACCAACCCAGTTGCTCAGATATTACTGTTCGCGCGCACTTCTTCGATGGTCGTCAGGCCACTGAGGACTTTGAGAATGCCGTCCTGGCGCAGGGTGCGCATCTGCCCGTTCTTGACGCCTTCGAACAAAAGCTGCTCGGTGCGCCCACCGGTCTGGATCAGATGGCGCAGGCCCGGCGTCACCATGAGCAACTCATGGATGCCGAGCCGACCGCGCAGGCCGGTGCCCTGGCAATGGCTGCAGCCTGGCGCGCTGTATTGCGTGAGCTTTCCGGCATGACCAAAATCCTTCAGCCACTCCTGACGCGCCGCATCGCGCGATGGGCGCAGTTCTTCCGGGAACGAATGTAAAAAGTCATCGAGCAACTCATCAACCAGCGAATCAGGCGCCGCCGTGCTGGTTCGGCACTCGGAACAAATGCGTCGCACCAGGCGCTGGGCCAGAACCGCCAGCAGCGAATCGGCAAAATTGAACGGATCCATGCCCATGTCGATCAGCCGCACCACGGTCTCGGGCGCACTGTTGGTATGCAGTGTGGACATCACAAGATGCCCCGTGAGTGAGGCTTCGATGGCAATCTGCGCTGTTTCCTGGTCCCGAATTTCACCGACCATGATGATGTCCGGGTCGGCACGCAGGAACGAGCGCAAGGCCTTGGCAAAAGTCCAGTCAATCTTGCGGTTGACCTGTACCTGGCGCAGATCCGGCTGGGTAATTTCAATCGGGTCTTCGGCAGTCCAGATCTTGCGCTGTGGCGTATTCAAAAAGCCCAAAATCGAGTGCAGTGTGGTGGTCTTGCCGGAGCCGGTCGGGCCGACGCACAACACCATGCCGTAGGGGCGACTAACGGCAGCGCGCAGATTCGTCAGGTTGTTGGGGGTCAGACCGATTTTGTCCATCGCAATCGGCTTCGCCGATGACAACAGGCGCAGCACGATATCTTCCAGGCCACCGTAGGTTGGTATCGTCGCCACGCGCAGTTCAAGACGATGCCGGCTCGAGAACTTGGCAAACTCAATCTTGCCGTCCTGCGGTTTGCGCCGCTCCGAAATATCAAGATCGGCCATGATCTTCAGGCGCGCCGTCAACGCTGAGCAGTAGGTGTGCGGCAGTTCCAGATAAGTTGAAAGAACCCCGTCCTTGCGGAAGCGGATGCGTGTCTTGGCGCGCCCGGGATGGGTCTCGACATGAATGTCCGAAGCGCCGCGGCTGTGCGCCTCGATGATCATGGTGTTGATCAGGCGCACCAGCGAATTGTCGGACTGCTCGATTGGGCGCTCAATGGCTAACGCTTCCTCTTCCTGCTGCTCAAGCTCCATCGACTGCAGCAATTCGCTGGTCGACGCCAGATCCAGCGGCGTCGCCTCGGCTGACGACTCGCCGGACTTGTCAGCCGCGACACCCAATTGCGTGTAGATGCGGCTCAGGTTCTGCTCGATCAGGACTTCATCACCGAGCGTGGCAACCACGCGCTTGGAAACCATGAACTCGAGTTCTTCAAGCATATTGCGTTGGGTCGGGTCGCCAGTGGCAACCACCAGCAACTTGTCGCGCAGCAACAAGGGCATGACACCGAGTCGCTGCGCCACCGACAAAGGCACCAGGCGCAGCGCCTCGACTTCAACCGGGAACAGCATCACATCGACCACCGGGTAGCCCATCTTGCGCGCCAGCGCCGTGTTGAGATCGCGCCGCGTCAGGAAACCCATCTTCACCAGCAACTGCCCAAGCGATACCGAGCGTTCGCTCTTCTGCCGCTCCAGCGCCTGGTTCAACTGGTCCTCGTCGATGTAGCCGAGCCGCAACAGGGCTTCGCCGACACGGATCATCGGCATCTTGTCCTGCTGTTCCAGCGCCAGCATAAGCTGTTCGGTAGAAACAATGGCATTGCTCAGCAACTGGTCCCCCAGTTTGCGGCTGCGCAGGCTATCCTGCTCGTCCAGCGCCTGCTCCACCTGCTGCGGTGTGACGGAGTGCTGTGTCACCAGCATGTCCCCAATCAGTTCGCCATACGTGACGCGCTCATAGGCTTCGCGCGGAATAAAAGTTCTCGACACGCCACCCCCGCCGTCAAAGGGGTGAAAGACAAAGAGGCCGAAACTGGTTTCAACATATCCCACCGTCTTGTCCGAAACGACGCTGCCATCGCGCAGATGCAAGTGGTAGTCAATCGTGGGACGATGGCCAAAAACATCGGCGAAGTCGGTGTCGCTGACGCTCTCTTCCGGATACAGCGGCTCTTTGAGGCTCAGGCGGCGAAACTGCGAAAACTGCACGCGCCCCGGCGCGGTGCGACGCGGGACAAAAATCATGGCGGTCTTGTCCGCCGGCGAGAGCATGGCCAGGCGGCAGTTGCGCACGACGCCCTTGTAATCCTCGATCTCGCAGGCTTGCGGTTCGCTCCACGGAATCGCTTCGCTGAAGATGGCAAACGGCGGGCTGGGCCAATACAGACCGCTGAATTTGCTCAGCGCATCGGGGGCGCTGTTGTCGGCGCTAGATGACGTTGTTGAATTGCGCGTTGAATCGAAAGTTGAATCAGTCATCATCGACTTTCCTAGTACTAACAGTGAATACGATGTTAACCGTTTGGCCCCAAACTAGAACGGCACATGCTGATCACGGATCCAGTCCCGCTTGGCAGTGTCCGCCTGCGGCGTCAACATCTCGAACGGCAGCGACTGCTTGACCAGAATCACCGTGCACGGCGCATCCATCGCCACCTTGATCGGCACCGTGGCGACAAAGCGCTGCGTTTTAAGGCCGTGCGTTGCCGCGCCCATCACAATAACGCTGACCTCGTTGCCCTGTGCGTAGTTCAGGAGCGCCTGCGCCACATCGCCCGACTCCAGCACATGGTAGGAGGTTTGCTGCCCCGGCAGGTCCAGTGGTTGGGCCCACTGGCGCAGGTTAGCGATGTACTTGCGTTGCACGCTGGTTTCGCTGGTGGCGTCGTTCGAGGTGCTGGTCTGACCAGGGGAGATCACCGTCACGCAGGCCAGTCGCGCGCCCTGGCGCGTGCCCAGTGAGCGCGCCACCGCCTGGCGCAGCGAGTACAGCGTGGCATCACTGACGTCCTTGTGCGGCACCGCGACCATGACAATCGGCACTTCCTCAATCTGGTGTGAGGGCAAGGGGCTGGGCTGGTAATGCATGCCAGCAGCCTTGATCCAGCGCTTGAAGTGGGTGCGAAAGCCGGTGCCCACGATGTTGCGGCCACGTTCGGTAACCGTCACCTGTTCCGGATGGCGCAGGTCAAACGCCAGGTGCGCGGCCGACGGGTAGCGCTTGGCTGCCTCGGGCTCCAGACAACGCAAAATCACTTCCTGCAGCCATTCGGGCAAGTCGGAGCGCAGCTTGCGCGGCGGTGGCGGGTCCATCCACAGGCGTTGGCGCATCCCGCCATCGGTCTTGGGCGAGCCAAACGGCAGCTCGCCGGTGGCGAGTTCGTAGAGCATGACGCCGACCGCAAAGATGTCGCTGCGCGGGTCACCGCGCACACCCACCACCTGTTCGGGCGCAATCCAGGCTGGCGAACCGACTGCCTTGCGCAACTGCTCGGCCAGCAGATCCGGATAAAGCGCGTTGCAGGACAAACCGAAATCGAGCAACACGGCAGTGCCATCGGCGCGGATCAAAACGTTGGCGGGTTTGAGGTCCAGGTGCACCGTGTTCTGCTGGTGCAGACTGTGCACGGCCATGGCGACCGCTGCACCGAGCTGCGCCAGTTCATCAACGCCGGGCCGCTCGGGTGCATCCAGCCAGTGCTCCAACGTGCGGCCGTGCACGTATTCCATGACCAGGTAAGGCACGTTTTCCAGGTCACCCGCGGCCACAAAGCGCGGCACGTGCGTGCCGCTGAGCACCTGCATGAGTTGGTATTCAACCTCGAAACTGACAATGTTTTCAGCACCATCGCCGGCCGTCATGCGTGGTACTTTCATGGCCAGCGGGAAACCGGGGTCGCGCGCGCCTTCGGTGTAGCGCACGTGGTAGATATGGGCCATGCCGCCGGAATGGATGCACTCCTCAATCGTGAAGCCGTCGAGTTCGGCGCCGGGTTCGAGCAGCTTCATCGCCCGAGTTCCAGTCGGTCGGCAAACTGTGCCGGCAAGGCCGCCTGCCGGATGGCAACGGCGGCGGCATGGTGGTCATAGGCCACACGCTGAAAAGTGAACTGCAGTTTCTCCGTATCGAACAGCGCGTACATCGCCTGCGGATTGCGGTCGCGCGGCTGACCGACCGAGCCAACCGTGGCCAGCCAGTGGCGATGGCGCGGTAGCGGCAGGACGACGCCCGCGGTCGGGATAAATTTCATCAAGCTGCTGCCAGCGCCGCGGTAATACAGGGTCTGCTGGTGCACATGTCCGCCAAAAACATAACGCACTTCGGGCATGAGCGAGGCCGCGTCCATGCTGGCACCGGCAGCGCGTTCGTCATCAACGTAGCGCCACAGCGGCGGACTGTCGGCGCTGGCATGCACCAGCAGCAGGGTGTTGTGTTGCAAAGTCAGAGGTAACTGATCGAGGAAACTGCGCTGCTCGGCACTGAGTTGCGCATGCGTCCAGGCCGCCGTGCTGTCGCCCACCGTCTGCACCACGGCCGGCGGACGCACCGCGAGCTCATCGTGGTTGCCCTTGATCAGAAAAGCGCCCTGCGCCGCCAGCGCCTGCGCCCGCTCAACCACGGCCACCGGATCGGCACCGTAGCCGACCAGATCGCCCAGCAGCGCAAACTGCTGCGCGCCGTGATCGCGGGCATGCGCCAGGCATGCATCAAACGCCTGGATATTGGCGTGAATATCTGACAGCAATGCCAGCTTCATGGGTCTCCTCATTTTTATATCGAGTCCGTATCATGCCCGATTGTGCCCAGTCAGTCTGGCGATGTCAGCCTGCCTCGAAAACAAGCCTGCCGCCGCTGCGGCCAGCTTCGGGTTTGCGCTAATGGACGCCCTCTGCAGCGCGCCCGATGATGCCCTTTCGCTCGGGAGAATAGACATGTTTGACTACATCATCGTTGGCGGCGGCTCGGCTGGTTGTGTGCTGGCGGCGCGCCTGACAGAAGACCCCAGCATCAAGGTAGCGTTGCTCGAAGCCGGCGGACTCGACAACAGCGCCCTGATCCAATGCCCGGCCGGCATGGCGGTGCTGGCCAAGACCGGACAAGTCAACTGGAAGTTTGACACCGTGCCACAGGCCGGGCTCAACGGGCGGCGCGGTTACCAACCCTGCGGCAAGGTGCTCGGGGGTTCGAGTTGCATCAATGCCATGATCTACATTCGCGGCCAGCGCCAAGACTACGACCACTGGGCGGCCGAGGGCAACCCGGGTTGGTCGTATGACGAGGTACTGCCCTACTTCAAACGCGCCGAACACAACGAGCGCGGCGCCAATGCCTTCCACGGCAGCAGTGGTCCGCTCAATGTCATGGATTTGCGCAGTCCGACCCGCTTTGGAGCGATGTTCATCAAGGCTGCAGAGCAGGCCGGCTTCCCCGCCAACCCGGACTTCAACGCTGCCACGCAGGAAGGTGTGGGTGCATTTCAGGTCACACACAAGAACGGCGAGCGCTTCAGCGCCGCCAAGGCCTACCTGGCACCGAACCTGGCACGCCCCAACCTGCAGGTGCTGACAGGTGCGCAGGCCAAGCGCATCCTGTTTGAAGGCAAACGCGCGATCGGCGTCGAGTTCTTTCAAGATGGCCAGGCCAAACAGTTCAAAGCTTCGCGCGAGGTACTGCTCAGTTCGGGTGCCCTGCAATCACCCAAACTGCTGCTGCTCTCGGGCGTCGGGTCGCAGCAGGAACTGCAAAATCTGGGTATTGCCGGCGTGCACGAACTGCCCGGTGTCGGCCGCCACATGCACGACCACATCGATGTGGTTCAGGTGCTCGACGCGCCCGGCGTGATGGACCTGTTTGGCCTGTCGCTGCCCGGCATGGCACGCGCCATCAAAGGCATTTTCGAGTGGCGCAATTTCCGCACCGGCATGCTCACCACCAACTTTGCCGAAGCCGGTGGCTTCATCAAGAGCCAACCGAGTGAACCGATCCCCGATCTGCAACTGCACTTTGTCATCGGCAAGCTGGTCGACCACGGGCGCGCCACCGTGTTTGGCCACGGCTACTCGAGTCATCTGTGCCTGCTGCGCCCGCGCAGTCGCGGCAGCCTCAAACTCGCCAGCAACGATCCCCTGGCTGCGCCCCTGATCGACCCCAATTACTTGAGTGACCCCGACGACATGCAGCGCATGGTTCGCGGCTTCAAGCTCATGCGCACAATCCTGGCGCAACCGGCACTGGCCAGCCTGGGCGGCAAGGAGTTGCCCGCCTGCGCCGCCGCGCAAAGCGACGCGCAGATCGAACAGTTCATCCGCAATAACGCCGACACCATCTACCACCCGGCCGGCACCTGCCGCATGGGCAGCAGCGCCAACGATGTGGTCGATGCACAGTTGCGCGTGCACGGCCTGCAAGGACTGCGTGTTGTGGATGCCTCCATCATGCCGCGCCTGGTCAGCGGCAACACCAACGCCCCGGTCATCATGATTGCCGAGAAGGCCGCCGACATGATCAAGGCGGCACAGCGCAACAATTCAGACTGAAAGCCGCAGCGAAACCGCCAGTGAGAACGTCAGGAAGGCCGCAGCGGTTGAGACCAGAATGATGCGGGCGATGCGTCCGTTGTCAGCGCCAAAACGCTCGGCCAGCAGCGATACATTGCTGGCGCTCGGCAGCGCCGCCGCCAGCACGATGGTGGTGAAAGCGGGTTGACCGAGCGGCAGCCCGGCCCAGATCGCCAGCGCTCCCACCAGCAGCACCAGGAGCGGGTGCGCCAGCAGTTTGATGGCAGCCACCGGCAGGAAGTCGCGCCCGGGAATCGGTGCGTGACCCTGCTCGATCGCGAGCATTTGCGAGCGTGCCAGCACCGCGCCGATGGTGAACAGCGCCACTGGCGAAGCTGCGTCGGCCAGCATGCCAACGGTTTGTGCCACCGGTTTGGGCAATTCGAGTTGCAACATCGAACTGAGCGCGCCCAGCAGAATCGACCACGGCAGCGGATTCGTCAGCACACCGCGCAGCGCTTTGCCGAAGGCCTTGCGCGCACCGTGCTGATCGGCACCATCGAGCCGGGACAGCGCGATGCACAGCGAGGTCGTGAGCACCATGTCGATCACCATGGTCAGAATCACGGGGCCGGCCGCCTGTGGCCCGAGCAGCGCCACCAGCAGCGGCACACCCATAAAGCCGGTGTTCGGGAACGCCGCCACCAGGGCGCCAAAAGCGGCATCGTTCCAGCCGATGCGCGGATTGCGGCTGATCGCCACCGTGAGTGCCACCACGATCAGGGCCGCCATGGACCAGGTGAAAACCACACCAGCATCGAGCAACTGCGCAATCGGTGTCATGGCGCCAAAGCGGTACAGCATGCAGGGCAGTGCAAAGAACAGCACGAAGCTGTTCAGTCCCGAGACCGCCGGCAGCGGCAGCACGCGCCGGCGCGCCGCCAGGTAGCCGCACAGCACCAGCGCGAAAAAGGGAAAGGTGATCAGGAGAATCTGTAGCACAGCGCTATTGTCCGGTACTTGGCATCTGTATGATTCGCGGCTTCGTCTCAAGTATCTGAATGTCCCAACCCTCCCCAAACGCAGCAGCTGGCCTGAACCTGGCCCAGCAGGAAGCCGTCAATTACATGCACGGCCCCTGTCTGGTGCTTGCTGGCGCCGGATCGGGCAAGACGCGCGTCATCACGCACAAGATCGCACGCCTGATCCAGGCCGGGCTGGCGCCGCAACGCATCGCCGCCATCACCTTCACCAACAAGGCCGCCAGCGAAATGCGCGAGCGCGCCAAGGACCTGATCGGGCGACCCGCCAAAGACGTGCTGATCTGCACCTTCCACGCGCTGGGTGTGCGCATGCTGCGCCAGGACGGCGCGGCGCTCGGCCTCAAGCCACAGTTCTCGATCCTCGACAGTGACGACGTCAACAGCATCCTCAAAGACGCCGGCGGCACGGTCGATGCCGCCACGGCGCGCAGTTGGCAGTGGACCATCAGCCTGTGGAAGAACCTCGGGCTCAACGCCGAGCGCGCCGCTGCCGCGGCACAGAACGACAACGAACGCATCATCGCGCGCGTCATGGCGCACTACGAGGAACGGCTTGCGGCCTACCAGAGCGTTGATTTCGACGACCTGATCGGCCTGCCGCTCAAACTTCTGCAAAACCATGAAACCGTGCGCCAGAAATGGCAGGGCCTGATCGGCCATGTGCTGGTCGATGAATACCAGGACACCAATGCCACGCAATACGAAATGCTCAAGCTGCTGGTCGGCGGCAAGCCGCCCGCTGAGGCGCGTTTTACGGCGGTGGGCGATGATGACCAGTCGATCTACGGCTGGCGCGGCGCCACGCTGGACAACCTCAAACGCCTGCCGCTGGACTTCCCCGCGCTCAAGGTCGTCAAGCTGGAACAAAACTACCGCTCTACCAGTGCCATCCTGCGCGCCGCCAACAACGTGATCGGCCCCAACCCCAAGCTGTTCCCGAAGAACCTGTGGAGTGACCTGGGCGAAGGCGAGCCGGTGCGCGTAGTCGATGCCGACAGCGAAGACCACGAAGCCGAACGCACCGTGGCGCGCATCCAGAGCCTGCGCGCCGGTGGCATCAGCGCCAGTGGGCCGCAGTTTCAGGAACTGCGGCACTTTGCCGTGCTGTACCGCGCCAACCACCAGGCCAAGCCGTTCGAGAAAGCCTTGCGCAAGGCCAACATTCCGTACAAGGTCTCGGGCGGCACCGGCTTTTTCGACCGTGCCGAAATCAAGGACTTGTGCGGCTGGTTTCGTCTCT
>CAITXW010000510.1 GCA_903896425.1 uncultured beta proteobacterium
CCCGATAAACGGTAGCGCCCGACAACACCGCATCGGCATCGAACACCATCTCGGTCACCAGGGCCAGACGGTCCTCGCCGAAGTTGAGTGAAGTCAGATCGGTTGACAATCGCTCGGGCAGCATCGGAAAAATGCGCGCCGACGTGTAGACCGTCGTCGTGTTGAGCAACGCATGCTCGTCGATCGGACTGCCCTGCGGCACCAGTGCATCGACGTCGGCAATCGCCACCCACAGGCGCACAGCCCCCTGCGCCAGCGACTCGCAAGCGGTGAGTTGATCAAGGTCCAGCGAGTCGTCGTTGTCAATCGAACACCACAGCAGGGCGGTGAGATCGTGAATGGCGGCATCGCTCCCGCGCGCCGCTACCGTAATGGTGCTGAGCTGCTGCTCGACGCGCTGCGAGAACTCGGGCTCGAGACCACGCTCAAGCATGGCGCGCGTGGCGATTCGGACGAGATCAGAACGGTGATGGTGTTGTGGCGGGCGCATGAAGACCATATTAGCCCTTGGCACGGCGCAACTCGCGCTGCATGAAAAGGTAGAGGCCCTCCACCTTGTCGCGCGCCCAGGGCGTCTTGCGCAGGAACTTCAGGCTCGATCCAATACTGGGATCCAACGTGAAGCAGCGCAGCGGAATGCGCTGCCCCAACTCGACCCAGCCATAGTGCGCCACCAGCGCGGTGACGATGGCCTCCAGCGTCAGGCCATGCAGCGGATTACGGACTTGAGTCGGGGGTAAAGGAGGTTCTTGCATGCTGCGATTTTGGCACCAGCGTCGGCCAGCGGCGCCAGCCGGCTAGAATACGCCCCTCGGAAGCGTGGCAGAGTGGTCGATTGCACCGGTCTTGAAAACCGGCGACGGGAAACCGTCCGTGAGTTCGAATCTCACCGCTTCCGCCAAGTCAATAGGCTTTATGCGGGTTTGTGGCTTATTGGTGGTTGAATTACCACAATTGTTACCACAGCGCCTGTTTGAGGCAGCCTCCCCTTCGTTGCTGGGGAGGTTATGTGAACCGCATATCCACTGGGGACAGGCAACCGTTCCAGCTACGATGCCTCCATGAACCGCTCCGACCTCATCGACGATCTGGCAGCACGCTTTGTCAACCTGACCAAGAACGACACAGAGTGCGCCGTCAAGACCCTGCTTGATGCCATGCAGGATGCGTTGGTGGCAGGTCATCACATAGAAATCCGTGGATTCGGTAGCTTTTCAGTGACACACCTTGCGGCACGCGCTGGCCGCAACCCGCGCACCGGTGAAGACGTTACTGTCCCCGCGAAGCGCTCTATCCGCTTCAAGCCCGGCAAGGCGCTGCGTGAGGCCGTGGAGGTGCCCAGTGCCTAAGCCAAGCCTGCTGGCGGTTATTGGCCCACCTCGCCTGCCAAGAGCATTTCCGCAGTCTTCTCAACCAAGCCGCCCGGACTAGTAGACAGCGCACCGGCCAGCTTCAAGATCAGCGCCAAGTTCGGCAGGTGCTGTCCCCGCTCGATCTTGCCCATGTGGGAGCGCTCAATCTCAGCGCGGTGGCCCAGTTCCTCTTGAGAGATACCTAGCTCGACCCTGCATTGCCGGACGACCGACCCGAAGGCGCGCGCCGCAGCGGGCTCAAACGTCGTTGATCCTAGAGGTCGCCCCGGTTTTAACTTTTTCTCCATTGCCAAAAGGATGGCGGAGGGGTACGATTAAAACCACGTTAAATTTAACTCTTTTAAAAACAGCGTGACCAACGGTCTCAGAGGCCCACAAGCTCAATAAGCCACGCTGAACTCGATTTCATTCACCCTTTGGAGTCATAAAAATGCCAATCAAATTCATCACTAAAACGCCGGCACTCTTTTTGTTGTTAGCATTGACTGGATGCGCTATTTCACCAGAGGGTCAAGAAGCACTCGCAGGGGTTTTTGGTGCGATCAGTGCTGGCGCAAACACCACGCTTCAAGCTCAACAAAATGAGCAGCAGCAACTGATGCAATTTCATAATCAGGCGGTGCAAAACCAAGCTGACGATCAAAGGCGGCGGCAGTTGCAGCAACTATGCATGAATCCCGCAAATCGACAGAACCCTTTGTGCCTGTACCCACAATGACCAGATCACCTTGCCTGACTAGCGATCAGTCGGGTTAGGCTGGTGCCCAGCATCGCCTCGAAATCGGGTGATCGGGATTCAATTACTTGCTGAGATCCCGGGCTGTCGCTTCGCTCGTCTTGGTGAAAGGGTGTGCTCATGACTTCGGTTAAGAACTTTCGTGACGAATTCACAAAGCTAGTGGCGGCCTACGGTAAGTGGGACGAAGATGAGGTCAAGCTGCTGAAAGAATCCCTGACCTCTTCAGGCAAGTCACTCCGAGTGGAAACAGTGGACGATTTGAAGTGGGAAGAATCTGAGTCCGACGCTTATGAGGAATGCCCTCTCGTTGTGCAACGCTTTACAGTTTTCCTAGGCGATGAAATTGTTTACGAAGGTGAGCGCTGGTTCGGCAGCGAATTGGAAGATCCCACTCACACCGGTACGGGCGGTAGATGGGCCACCATAAGGGTTGATGATGGGGGAGACGAAGCGATTGAGGCCATCGAAGATTTTGGGCTTGAGGTGGTTTGGCCAGATGTTCCGGCATGGCGATAGGACTTCAAGATCTGAAGTTCTGTAGGTGGCCGAACTATTCCCTACGGGGGGGACCCCGGTGTATCCCCCATCAAGCGCTCCTCTTGGTACAAGGGGGCCCATTGGTTCACCAAGTCGTACACGCGCGTCTTCTGCGCCTCGGTGAACTTGGCGCTTATCTGCTGTGCCCACGGCGAATCATCCAAGGATGAACTGGTGCGCAACGCCGACATTGCGAAATACGCAGCCAAGGCAGAGGGCAAGAACCGCTGCGTATTCTTTACCGACCAGATGTACCAGCGGGTGCAGGAACGCATGACGATGGAGCAGGCGCTGCGCCTGGCCGTTACCAACGAGAGCCTGGAAGCGTGGTTTCAGCCGGTCGTCGAGCTCAGCACCGGGCGCGTTGTGGCGCTCGAGGCACTGGCGCGCTGGCTCCGCGAGGATGGTTATTGCCCACCTGACCAGTTCATTCCGATCGCCGAAGAATCGGACTTGATCCGTGCATTGGGTCTGCTGATCGCGAAAAAATCGATGGCCGCACTGGTTGTCATCCGGCAGACGCATCCGCAAATCACCGTGGGTGTCAACCTCTCGGTGCGCCAGTTGCGAAGCCGCCAGACGCTGACGCGGCTGTGTGAGTTGGTGGATGGGCAGCATCTGCCGCGCGACAGTGTGCACTTCGAGGTCACCGAAAGCGATGTCGCCAGAGACTTTCTGCTGTTGGAAGAACACCTGAACCTGTACGTGCAGGCCGGTTTTTCTTTGCACCTTGATGACTTCGGCACCGGTCAATCCTCGCTGCATCGCCTGCAGGGCCTGCCAGTGTCAACCCTGAAAATTGACAAGTCATTTGTCGATCTGATTGATTCCGGGGATGAGCGCTTCGTCAAGACCATTCTTCTGCTTAGCGAGCAATTGGGCCTGGCCGTGATCGCCGAAGGCGTTGAAACCGCACATCAGCGCGACCGACTGCAGGCCCTGGGCTGCCAGTTCATCCAGGGTTACTTCTACGCCCGACCTATGCCCTTGCCCGACTTGCTGAAGTTCCTGACCAATCAGGCAGAACCGGCGCTTGCTCAAGGCTCGGATCCCCGATCGTAATTGTCATTGTGAGCGCTGTGTTCGCTGGCGCACAGAACCCGGCCGGTGTCTGCGGTCCAATCGCTGGAACTGGGCAATTTGATCATGAGGAATCTCTATGACGTTCATAGAAGGAACGACGGCAGGAATCGGCTTGACCTCCGAATTGGCGCAACAGACACTGGACGCCTTGCGTCTGCATCAACTGGAGCTGGAAGTGCAAAACGAGGAGTTGCGCCAGATGCAGCGCAAGCTCGATGCGCAGCGTGAGCGCTACTTTGAACTCTACGATCTGGCGCCTGTGAGCTATTGCACAGTCGAAGTCGGGGGACGGATACTGGAGGCCAACCTCAGCGCCGCCGGCTTACTGGGCGTGGCGCCCGGCATGCTGGTGCAGCAACCGCTGAGCCACTTCATTCACCCCGGCAGTCAGGATATTTATTACCAGCATTGCCAGCAACTGCTCGCCAACCGCCAGACACAAAGCTGTGAATTGCAGATGCAGTCCAAGGCCGAGATACCGCTCTGGGTCAATCTGATCAGCACGCTGGCGCAGGGTGCGGGCGTCGCGGACCTCATGCGCATGGTATTGATCGACATCAGTCACCGCAAGGAGGTCGAGGCCGCATTGGCCCAGGTGCATAGCGAACTGATCCAAGCTGAACAGGTGGCACGTATTGGCACATGGAGCTGGGACATTGGTAGCGGCGCCCATAACTGGTCAGAAGAAGTCTTTGCTATTTACGGACAAGCGCCAGAGCGCGGCGTCGTGCCATATCCCGAGGTGCAGCGCTTCTTCCCCGCAGAAAGCTGGGCCGCAGTCAACGCAGGGTTCGCACAATGTTTGGCCGACGGCAAGCCCTTTCAATGTGACGCCGAACTACTGCGCGACGACGGAACACGCTGCTGGATCAACATTTTTGGCACTTCCCTGCGCGACAAAAATGGCGTTATCACTTCGCTGCACGGCACCCTGCAGGACATCACGGAGCGCAAACAGATTGAACAGGCCCTGCAAGAAAGCGAACGACGCTTTCACGACCTGTTCCAGAAAAACTCTTCAGTGATGTTGTTGGTCGACCCCGTGTCTGGCCAACTTGTCGACGCAAACACGACCGCCATCGGCTACTACGGTTACCACCAGCCCGATGCCGGTTCCATCGATCAAACCATGCTCCTGCCCAAGGCGGTTGAAAGGTTGAAATAGATGGGTCAGTTTGTCTGCACTCAGGCCTTCACCGCTGTCACGCACCTCAATGCGCAGGCGATCCGCGCCAACGCTGGCAAAACTGACCTGGACCGTTCCGCCCGGGCGGTTGTACTTAACGCCGTTGGAGAGCAGGTTCAAGAACAACTGCGTCAAGCGTACCCGGTCTGTCTGGACAAAGTACCGACGATCAAGCTCGGCAATGTTCAGGTGAATGTGATGTTGATCGGCCATCGGCTGAATCATGCCGGCGCAGTCGGCCAGGATGTCGGCCAGGCGAATGGCTTCCGGCAGGAGCGACAGATGGCCGGATTCGATCAATGACAAATCGAGAATTTCCGTAATCAGGCCCAGCAGATACCAACCGGCCTTGAGGATGTGGTCGATTCTGACTTTCTGGGCCGGTGTTGGCATTGGCGAGGTCGCAGCCGCCATTAACTGAGAAAATCCGAGAATGGCGTTCAGCGGTGAGCGCAGCTCATGGCTCATGCGCGAGAGAAAGTCGGACTTGGCCAGATTGGCCTTGTCCGCTGCCTTCACGGCGTTATCGAGCGCCAGGGCCTTTTCCTTCAAGGCCTGGTCAAGATGAATGCGATCTGAAATATCGGCCAGCAAGACATGGTGCATCCTTGCGCCGACACCGTCTTGTGTGACCCTGGCCTCCATGTGGGCCCAAAAGGTTTGCCCCTCTTTCGTCACCATGCGCAGTTCGCTGGACTGCGTCTGGCCGCTCTCGACAAGTCGCTTCAGGTGAAGGTAGTAAGCATCCTGATCGTCCTTGAGGATGAAACGATTGAATGGCTGTTTGATCAGCGCACCGCGGTCCATCCCGAGCAGCTTTGCAATGGTGAGGTTGGCCTTCAGTATGCTGCCCGAATCGCTCAGGCTGAGATAACCGACTGGCGCCAGTTCGTACAGATCAAAGTAACTGGCACGCTCTTCATCAAGTTGCAGCTGGATGCGGCGCAACTCGTCGTTCTGCATTTCCAGCTCGATCTGGTGCACGCGCAACTCGTGCAGTGACTGCAGCAGTTGCTCGCGTGACAAGGCGTCGTCGCCCAGGGCCGCTTGCGCAAAGCGCTCACTGACCATCGCCGTGGCGCGCTGTTTTAATGCCGACATCAAAGGGGACTGATGCGCGTCGTTAGCATCCATGGGGCGCCTCCGGCGTCGGGTTGTAGTGTCCGATTATCACCGGTTTGCAAACGATTCGGCTACCGGGTCAAGGTCCCCTGGCCGGTGCAGTTCTAGCAGCCGCTGGCGGTCACGCCCTTGCCGTTGTCCTGAATCGTCAAGACGCTGGTCGCGGCGGCGCCGAGCGCATCAACCACCGTGATGGTGATCGGGTAGGTACCCGAGAGCACATAGTCAGCCACGCCCCCTGGTGTGATGCAGCGTGTGCCGCTCACGGGCGAGGGTCCGACGGTGAGCGTTGAGCCAGTGAACTCGCCGACCGGCACGCTGCTGAGCAGCAGGTCACTGGTGAACGTGCGGTAGGGGCCGGTGCCGTTCTGGATCGCCAGCGCAATCGGCGCCGTGTAGTCTTCACCAATGCTCAGGGCAGCAGGCGAGAGCACAAGCACAGCAGGCGTCGGCAGGTTGGTCGTCGCGGTCAGCGTCAGCAGGCTGCTTTGTCCCAGCGCATCAATCACGGCCACCGTGGTGATGCCACCATGGAGCAAGGTGGCACTGAAACTGTCGCCACTGTTGCTCACCGAGCCCGGGACCAGCGTGGCAATGGCGGGATTGTTGACAACCAAACCATAGGAAGGAGATCCGCCGCTGACGCGGAAGGTCAGGACATCGCCGACATTGGCCGTGGCCGCGCTCGGCGTCACGACCAGTGGTGTCGAAGTGGTGCCGGAAACGGTGACACTGAGGCTCTGCGTTGCACCCACTGCATCGGTAATCACAACGCTGGAGCTGCCAGCGGCCAGGCCGACGATGCTCAGTGTGCCCGCCGTCACGCTCGCCGTGGCGTTGACCACGTTGCTGCTGACGACGCGATACGGCGGGGTTCCGCCGCCGATGGCGTAACTCGGTGCAGCACCGGTGGCAATTGTGATGGATGGCGGTGCCGTGGTGAACAAGGCCAGAACCGGTGTCACCACCGTGCCACTGGCCGCCTGCACGGTCACGGCCAGTGACAAGCGTGCATGGGCGGCATCAAAAACGCTGAGTGTTGCCGTGCCGCTCGATACACCGACCAGGCTCAGGCTGCTGCCCACGACGCTGGCCGTCACCACAGCCGGATTGCTGCTCACTACTTGGTAGCCGGCGCTGCCGCCACCGATTGTGTAACTGGCAGTGCCGGCCACAGCCAGCGTCACGCCAGTCTCGGGCGCCATCAGGTAGAACGCGGTGGCGGTGCCGGCACCGAGTACGGTGACGTCCAGTGTGACCGACAGGTTGGATGAATCGAAAACAACAATTTGTGCCGTGCCGGCGCTGTTGCCAGGGACGATCAGGCTGGTGCCGCCGAGCAGCGTAGCCGGCGAAACCGCGCTGTTGCTGCTGACCACCAGGTAGGGCGCTGCGCCACCACTGATGGCGTAGCTCTGGGCCGAGCCCAGCGTGACCGTGACCGCACTGGGCGCTATCACCCGCAGCGCCGCGACCTCGGCCACCGCTGCAACCTCGTTGCGGTAGCCCGGAAAGCCATCACCACCACCGCAGGCGGCCAGTGTCAGTGTGGCCAGAAACAGGGCCAGGAAGCGGATCAATTGACCCTGCAGGCGGATGGTGGATTTCATATTGTTTTCCTCGACCGTTACTCTGGATATACCTTGTGCTGCGCTCAATGCAGTTGTTGCAGCTGCTGCTCGACAAACTGAAGCAGTTGCGCACTGAGCAGGCCGCCGTCGCGGGCGCGCATGAAGGCCTCAGCGGCATCACTGTCCTTGCCCTGCGCCTGTAGTGAAATTCCGATACCGACCAACCAGTTGGGCATTGCCGGATCGCTGCGCAGGGCGACAAGATAGTGCTGCACCGCTTCATCGTGGCGTTTGGCCCGCTGCAAGAGGACGGCATAAAACCCGTGGTATTGCGGCTCGTCGCCGGCTGTCTGAACGCCCTGTGCCAGTGTGGCCAGGGCGTGATCGGTGTCGCCACGTTCGAGTTCCAGTCGCGCCAGCGCCATGGAGAAGCCGGTCTCGGTCGGGCTGCGCTTCAAGCCCTCACGCAAGAGCGCTGCGGCATCGTCGAGTGCATTGACTTCCACCAGCAGTGTTGCCAGCAACTGGCGCGCTTTGACGTGGTCCGCGTTCCGGCCCAACGCCTGCTGCAGGATCTGGCGGGCATCAACGCTTTGCCCCTGCTGCAACTGCGCAACGGCTTGCTTGTACAGGTTGTCGGCCTGCTGTTGTGGCGTGAAATGCTTGTGCGAATTGGCCGGCGCCGCTGCAGCGGGCGAACTTGCTACGCCGAGCGCATCGAACGCCGCATCTTCAGGTGCCACGCGCGACGGCCGCTTGATCACCGCCTGCGCCAGTATTGGAGCGGAATCGACGGCAACCCTGACTTTGACTGGCAATGGCGCTTCGGCCACCGCTGCAAGCGTTGGCTGCGTCGGCACATCCAAAGTCGTTTGTGTGCGCATTGCGGCCACCGCTGGGCTCGATGCACTCAGTAACAGATTGGGCAGGACTGCGCTTGGCTGCAACACCACCCAGGCTGAGACCAGGCCAGCGATTCCCAGCGCCAGCACCCCGGCCAGCGTTGCCGCGCGCGGCGCCGAAGTGCCAGTGGCAGACACTGCGTGCACATCGCCCGCCAGTGGCTGGCTACGGCTGTCGGCATCATGGCGCTGCTCCAAATCCTGCAGCATCTTGTTGATCAGGCTCATAGTCGGTACACCCATGCAGCGGCAGCCAGGCAGCTGCCCAAAAGAATCAGCAGCAGAACACCTTGCCTGCCGGCCAGGGGCTGACCACGCAGCGATGCGGTGTCGCCCAATGCGGAAAGAACATCGAACGCGCCAACCGTCTTCTTGCCCTTGCCGTAGGCGCTGAGCATGGCCTTGTGCGCCACGATGTTGAGCAAGCGTGGCGTGCGATGCGTTCTTCTTTGCATCAGCCACAGCGCCAGTGGGCTGAACATGCGGCCACCGCCCCAACCCGCCACCCGCAGGCGGTGGTGCAGGTAGTAGTCGGGTTCGCTGCGCGAGAGCGGACCGAGGTGGTAGTCGAAGGTAATACGTTGTTTGAGTTGGCGGATGGAAGGATGGTTGAGCTTGGTCTCAAGTTCGGGCTGCCCAAAGATGATCACTTGCAGCAGCTTGCGCTTTTCTGTTTCCAGGTTGGTCAGCAGGCGCAAGGCCTCCAGTGTCTCGATCGGCATGGCCTGGGCTTCGTCCAGGCACAGCACCACGCGCTTGCCGTCGCGCGTGAGGTCCATCAACCGGTGCGTCAAGGCCCTTTGCAGTTGGTGCTGGTTCGGGTGAGCGTCAGGCGCGAATTCAAGGCCGAGTTCAGAGCCCAGTTCCATGAACAGGGACAGGGGTTCCAGATAGGGGTTGGGAATGTAGGCGACATGAAAGTCCGGCCCCAGGCTCGTGATGAGCTTGCGGCACAACAAGGTCTTGCCAGTCCCGACCTCGCCGGTGATCTTGATGAAACCCTCGCCTGTGCGCGCCGCAATCAGCAAGGTATTGAGTGCCTCCTGCGAGCCGCCCGAGGCAAAGAAATAGCTGGTATCGGGCGTGATACTGAATGGAAACTCCCGAAGACCAAAATGCGCAAGGTACATGGCGATGCCTAGTTGCGGGAGGCGCCTGGCGCGGTGGCGTCGAGGCGCTCAATGCGGCTCTGCGTGGCGGCGATGTCGTTGCCCCATGTGCTGTCGCCCTTGACCACGGTGGGCTTGAGTAGGATCACGAGTTCGCGTTTGACCGACTTCTGTTCGCCCCGGCTAAACAGGCTGCCTGCGGCCGGGACGTCGCCCAGGCCGGGGACCTTGGAGCGATTGTCGGCGCCGCTTTCGGTCATCAGACCACCAATTACGATCACCTGGCCGTCTTTGGTTTTGACCACGCTGTCGGTTTCGCTGATGCTGTTCACGGCAAAGGGCAGCGAACGGTCACCAGAAGATGAGATGATGGCAATCTTGTCGCGCACGGCAATGCTGTTGACCATCGAGTGCACGTGCAGCGTGATGCGGTCGCTGTCGTCAATTTGCGGGGTCACGTCCAGCGAAATACCGGAGAAAAAGGGCTGGTAGGTAATGGTCGGGTTGGTGGTGGTCGATGCGCTGCCGCCGGTGCCGGCCGTGATCTGGCCACCGGAGGCGTTGGTTACAAACGATTCTTCGCTGCCCACTTTCAGCACCGCTTTCTGGTTGTTCAGCGTCGCGATGCGCGGGCTGGAGAGCACGTGCACCTGCCCCTGGGTTTGCAGGAAGTTGATCAGCGCTGAAAAGTTGGTGAACTGCAGTGCCACGCCCAGGCCAGCCGAGAAGGCATTGGGCGTTGCCACGCCCAGAAGTTGGGTGTTCAACAGCGAACCCAGACTGGTGCCGGCGTTGATGCTACCGGCTGCGGAGCTCTTGGTGCCGTCGATCAAACTGGTATTGGCGCCGACCGACACCTGATGCCAGCCGCGATTGAAGCCGGCCCAGTTAATGCCCTGCTGCGAGTCGGAGTTCAGCTCAACGTCGATGATCTTGGCCTCGATGATGACCTGGCGTTCAATATTGACCTGCATGGCGCGCAGCATGCTCTCGATGAGACGCAGTTCCTTGGGCATGCCGCGTACCAGAATTGTTCCACTCATCTGGTTGACCGTCATGGCGCGGCCTTCGCTGCAGCCGTCTACGCCGCGCAGACGCTCGCCCAGCTGTGAATCACCCACATAGGAGACATCGGCGCGCGAGGAATTGCCGGCATTGCTGCTACCACTGCTGCCACCTCGGGGCTGCTCCTTGGCGATCTGGCAGCCCAGCACGGTGCGCAGCGCATCTTCCATCTCGCCCCAGACATCTGACTTTGAAATTGTGCTCAGTGCGCTGGCCTGGATCGAGGCATAGCTGCCGGTGCTGCTACCAGAAGCGCTACTGGCTGTGCTGTTGCCGATAGTGCTGCCCGACGCGGAGCCGCTGGAGCCGGAAGACGAGCCGCCAATCACCTGCAGATCACTCACACCGCGGCGCTGACCCAGGATGTAGTTGACCTGGTAAAGCGAAGTCCGCAACTCGGGTGGCTGAACGTAGATGCGTGTGCCGTCCAGCGTGTACTCATAGCCATACAACTCGCGCACCGCATCGAGCGCCTCGAACACCGTGACGTCCTTGAGGTTGACCGTCAACCGCTCGGCGGCCTTGACTGTCGTTGCAGTGGCACTGGTCGTTGCCTGCGCACCCGCTACCGGTGCTGGCGTCGGTGGCACCGTCTTGGGGCTGAGCAGGATGCTGTAGCGCGTTTCGGAAACAATGGCCATCAGCACCTGGTTGATCGGCGCATCAGTCACGACCAAATCGAAGCGTGCCTCCATCTGGCGCATGGATGTCTTGGGCATACCACCGCGCAGCGGCGGCAACAGTGAGTTGCTCACCGCGCTGGGCAAGGCCACGGTGGCGGCCTTTTCTGCGGGCACTGCGGCTTGCTTGAGCGTGTCGCTGATGCGGTTCTGGGCCGAATGGTCCGGCTCTGGATAAAGGGAACTGCAGCCACACAAGACGGCGACCGCGCAGGGAACTAGAACTCGTTTCATTGACCTTCTCCATTCAACACTTTGGTGCCGGGTTCAGTCCCGCCGCGCACAGGCTTTGACATGTAAACCTTTTTTCTGACCGCAGGATTCATGCGCAAATCGGCCTTGGCCCCGTCCTTTTGCATCAGCACACCCTGTGAACCAATGGACAGCAGCCTGGCGCCCTGGTAACTTTCGCCGACACGAATCAGCTGGCCGTCGATGACGGCGAACTGGCGTTTGGCGCCCATCACAATGATTTGCACGCCGGCCGGTTCAGGATCAGGGGCCGCTGTATCGCCACCTGCTGGCCGTGCTTGTGCTGCCAGCCATTGGGCAGCCGGCCGGGTGGGATCGTTTGGCAGGACGGTCTGCGCCGCAGCACTTGCAAGCAAAGCGCAAAACAGCCAGGCCAGGATGCTGGAACGGTAGACGTTTTTCATGCTTCTTCCGTTTCAGCCCAGAGGCGATTCGGCGCGGTCGCTCACGGTGTAAATCGTTAGCATCAGCGTCGCTTGCGGGTAGGTTTGAACATCGAGCTTGACCTTGGCCCAGAACAGCCGGTTAGGGTTTGCTTGCAGGCTCTGCAGATAAGGCATCAAGCTCAGGTACTCGCCGCGCACAACCACCTCAACCCCGTGCTTGTACAGCGACTGACGCTGTTTGGTCGCAGGTGCTGCTGTTGCGCTGCCCGGGGCAGCAGCGGACGCGGTTGGTGACTTGTAAATCTCTTCCGGTGCCAGTGTCTTGAGCGACACCAGTGTCAGATCTGGGCGTGCTGCGATTAGCTTGCGCAGGACTTCGCCTAGGCGCGCCTCGGTAAGCGCCGGCCCTAGCAGCAACTCGGCCTGTGCGAGCCGACGGCGCAAATCATCACGTTCGGCTTGCTCGGCAACGGAACCATCGGGTATCGGGCTGCCCGCCGGCTGCGCCAACACCTTGGCCATGGCGTCGAACTGTGTCTTCTGCTGGGCGATCTGCTGCTGCAGGCCCTTGTTCTTGTTGCGCTGCGGCCCGAGCAGGCTCAGGTCCAGCAACACGCTCAGCACCACCACAGCCGCCGCCACGGCCAGCAGGCGTTCGCGCAAGCTGAGTGCTTGAAACTTGAGCAGGACGGATCGCAGGTATTTCATGGCAGGTACTCAGAACAGTCGGAAGTTCACGCTGCTGAGCAGCGGCTTGCCCGCTTCGCCGCTGCGCACCAGATCTTCGGGCGTCATCTCGACCGAGTTGAACTGCACGCCTTGCGTGCCGAATGCCTGGTTGAGTTTCTCGGCATAGCGCAACACAGCCTCACTTTGCAGGGCGCGCCCTCCCAGATTGACCAGTTTGCCGCCATCGCTGATCTGAACACTGGTGAGCCACAGGCCTGGTTCGGGCACGCTGGCCAGGGTGTTGAAGTGCTGCACATAACCGGCGGGGCTGCCCAGACTGCCACTGCTGATCAGTTCGCCCCATTGCCGTGCCAGGGCCAACCTGGACTTGAGCGCGTCGATCTCGGCGCTGACGCCGGTGCTGTCAGCATTGGCCGTGCTGCGCGCACCCATTGCTGCGAGCGCGGCCTTGGTCTGAAGCAGTTGGCGTTCGCCGGCCAGGATTTGCTGGCGCAGTTCAGCGCTCTGCTGGCGAAGTACCTTGTCATACACCAGCAGCGCCAGCAGCAGCACCAGCAGCACAGCGATAGCCCAGAGCGCCGAGCCGATGGGCTTGCGCGTGCGCTGCAGCAGATTGATTTGCTGGCTCATGGTGGATTACCCATGCCGCGCAGGGCGGCGCCGAGCGCGATGAAGTAGCGCGACTGGTTTTCAGACGCTGTCAGTTCGGGTGTCAGCGACAGATCGAAAAGGGTTGCCAGATCGAGTTGCTCAACCGGCAGCGAGAGGTTGCCTGCCAGATAGTCACGCAAACCGATAGGCGCGGGCAGCGGTGCGAGCACCATGCGCTGCACCGGCATGAAGGGGAAATTGCGGCTGATGAAGTCAATCGAGCGCGACACCTGCAAGGCAATCCGCTCGAATATTTCCTGCCGACCGGTCTCGTCTGCGGCAAGAACTTCGGCCAGTGGTTGTTCGATAAAGCGATCCAGGTAAAGCTCGCCGGCAAAGGTAAAGCTGATGCTCACTCCGTCGGGCGCAACGCGCAACAGGCCCAGGCCCTCGCCTTTTTTCTCAATCAAGGCAGCCACGTTGCGCTGCGCAGTTTCACGTACATCAATGGCGCGCAGATTGAGTTTGCATTTCTGGAACAGCACCTGCTGCGTCTTGATCAGCGCATGCCGCGCCACAACGGCGTAAAGGTGACGTGCGTGATTCGGTTGCAGTTCGGCCGTGGGAATCTTCATCCACGTCAGATGGGCTTCATCCACTGGGTAGTCGATCAAGTTGCCCATGGTCCAGCGCAGGCTGTGTTCCATCTCGGAGGCAAGCACGGCAGGCTCGGCCAGCACCAACATCTGGTACTCGCCACGCTGCAAGGCAAGGGTCCAAGGGAAGCCGACAACGCCAACCTGATGCGCCAGTTCCGTAAGTGCTTCGGACAGAGCCAACCCGGCACTGCTGTGCGCACATTTGATGACAGTGGGCCGGCCACCTGCGCCGCGCCGCACGCTCACAGCGAGTAATGCGCCATCAGCTCGGGCGTCGAGTGCGGTCCAGCCCTTTGCCCCGCTTGCGATGATGGGCCACTTGAATTGCATCATGTCGTCTGGCTGTGCCGGCTACCCGGTATCACAGCGGCCTGCCTTTTCTTGCTGACTAAAGTTGTTTGCAGCTTAGCAAGCAACAGGCTTTTTATATGTGCGCTAGCACACAGACCGCGAAAAATGTTCTCTGTACATTTTCAAGCGATCGCAGTGATCAAGCATTTCAGCAACTCTTATTGGAGGTTTACCATGCGCACGAAGAACTCACCCAGCCGACTGCAAGCCGGTTTCACCCTGATCGAACTGATCATCGTCATCGTCATCGTCGGCATTTTGGCGGCGGTGGCGATCCCAAAATACTTGTCGTTGGCGGCGGACGCGGCGCAGGCTTCGCTGCAGGCGGTTGGCGGTAATTTGGCGGCAGCCTCAGCGACCAATTTTGCAATCCGATCGGGCTTTCCAGCAAAGGGGTCCGCTGTAGCAGCTTGCGCTGACGTAGCAACCCTGATGCAAGGCGGTGTGCCCGCGGATATGTCAATTGCGGGAACGGCGCCGAGTTGTACAGTTAACTACACAGCACCAAAAACGGGTGTGACCGCCGTTACCTTTGCGATTCAAACGATCATCTGAGTTACGCTCCCGTCCGTTTGCGCGATGTCATCTAGGCATTCGCCTTTGCACAATGAAGGAGCAAGCTGATGCCTTCGTCCGAACGCGGGTTTACGGTTGTCGAGCTGGTGCTCGTGATGGTCTTGCTAGCCTTGCTCAGCGTCTATGCGGTCATGAGAAGTGTTTCGCCGGCTGAAGTTACGCTGCCATCGCAGGCGCAAAAAATGGCCAGCGACATCCGCCACGCGCAGACGCTGGCCAGCACTTGGGGTCGACGTCTGCGTATCAGCACTGGCGGCAGCAGCTATTGGGTAACCTGTACCAGTTCTGTGGTGGCACCGTGCCCGGCGGCCATCACAACGCCAGTGACTGACCCGGCCACCGGCAGCAGCTTTCAAGTCAGTCTGCAAAAAAATGTTATTTTCGTGAGCCCGTCCACCGCAACGCTGGACATCAACAGCTTGGGCCAGCCGCTTGCGGCTGCCAGCTACACCCTGAGCGCCGGCAGTATCAAGACCGTTGCCGTGACGACGCTGACCGGTTTTGTGACGGTGACACCATGAGACCCAGTGGCTTTACCCTGATCGAAACCCTGATGGTGGTGGTGGTGCTGGGCGTCGCTGCCGCCACCATCGTCACACTGCAGGGCAATATCTTTGTCGGACAAGGCGCCAACAAGGACATGCAAGTCGGCGTGCACCTGATGCAGGAATGCGCCGAGCAGGTGCTGGCCATTCGCCGTCGCTCGCCCACCACGGGTTATGTTGCGGTCACGACCGCTGCCTGTGCCGGACTGGGTAATTTTGGCGAGTTTGGTGTGCCCCAGGTCACACTGGCGGATGACGGCGGCGTCAGCGTGTCGGCCTGCGCCAGCACCAGCAGCTACTGCACGGCCAGCATCACCATCGGCAAGGACGGAGCGAATCTCTCGCCGATCACCTTGCGGCTGAGCAAGTACTGATATGCGAAGCATGTCACGATCAACGTCGCATCAGGGTTTCACCCTTGTGGAGTTGATCATCGTCATCGTCCTGCTCGGCATTCTTGCGGCGGTTGGCTCGAACATGCTGTCCGACAGTTTCACGACAACGCGCATGGTCGACGACAGCAACGCCAGCAAGGCCGAGGCGCGCTACGTGCTGGAGCGGCTCACGCGCGAGATTCGCGAAGTCAAGTACCTCAATGTCGGCAACTACTGTATCGAGCGCATCAGCGGTGTCGATACGATGACGGCATCGCGATTGGTGTTCGACAAGCGCAGCAATAACCTGAGCCTGGACCGGGACACCTGCAGCATCGACAGCAACCGCGTCACCATCAATTACAGTGCGCCCAACCTGACATTGGCCTACGCGACGCCGGCGCAAAGCGCCACATTGAGCGACCGGGTAGCCCCCGCCGGCTTTGCCTTGCGCTACCTCAGGAGCGACGGCACGACAGCGGCCAGCACCAGCGAAACGGTTTATTTTGTCGAAATTTCACTGACGCTGACCGATGCAACTGGTGCGCAAGGTATCGCCCAGCGTGTGCGCGTGGCGCTGAGGAACTCCTGATGCGAGGCCTGATGACTCCGGCATGGCGGCGCTCCCGGCTACGGCAGCGCGGCGTTGCTGCGCTGGTGGCCGTGCTCTTGCTTGTCACCGCCGTGATCTTTGTATTGACACAAACACTTGGCATGTCCGGCGCAGCCGGCAGTGACAACCTGCAGCAACTCAACAGCACGGCGGCGCTTTTTCTGGCCGAGAGCGGCATCGAAAGCGCCCAGGCCAGTTTGCGTAGCGCAGCGCTGGCGGGCACCATCAACAACAGCAGTTGTACCGGACTGAGCGCGCTGCCCGCGGTCAATCTGGGCCGTGGCACTTTTCTATACAGCGCGGCGATTTCAACGCCGACCCTGTGTGGCGGCGCCAATCCGGCTTGCACCAGTTGCGCGCTTACGGTGCGGGGCGACGTCGGCACATCGTCACGCAGCATCCTGACGCAGATGTCGGCCAACCGCTCCGACGGCGTGGAGGGCTACGGCCACCAATTCACGCTGAGCCTTGAAACTTCGGTGGACAATATGTTCGCCTTCACGCACCTAGCCTACAACCCGCAGACCAACTGGGGTGGTGACGCGGTCGCGGGCTTCTGCCAGAACAACGGCCCTGGCAGCCTGACCACCTGCACCGAGAGCTGGAAGATTGCCGGTACCTATTACAACAACACCGCCAGCCAAGGTGTCTTTGCCGCAGTCGCGAGCGCGGGCATGTACAGCATCACTGAGGAACTCAAGACCTTCGACCTGCCACCGGTCTATACCGACCGCAACTATGTGCAGACCGGCGTCACCTTTCGTCCGTTGACCGGCGTTTCCTCGGTCACACATGTTGGCTCTTTCGCCAGTTCACCCAACAATATTTGCGTCGCTTCAGCAACGCCCAGAACACAGCCCATCACCTACTATGTCGGCGAGGGAACCAATACCTATTGCTCACGCTACGAATACCAGACTGCGCAGCTGAGCGCCAACTGGACCTGCAATGCCAATAGCGGGACAACGGTCGACTGGACCAACGCTGCCAATGCGGACACCCTGATCGTGGGCTTTGGCGGCAAGCCCTATTACGACGGCGGAACCCGGCGCACCAATCAATTGAGTGCGCTGAGCCTCAACGGCCAAGCCATGTACCGGCAGTTGACCATGTCAGGTACACAGGGTGACAACATGTATTCGCAAATCTGGTTTGCCTACAACCCGGGCTACTACGCGACGACCGCTAGCGCCAGCAATCTGGCCGTTGTCGCAAGCTTTACCGGCACCATGGGCGCGACCTTTATCGGCCACACCACTAACGGTGGCGCGAGGCTGGTGCTGGATTCCAGTCTGGCCAGCGACGAGTTGTTCACCCTTGGCGACAGCATCCGGAACACGGCGGGAACGACCAGCTACGGCGCGCTGGGCACGCTGCGCTCCGGCACGGCGCGTCAGGCAGGCGCGATTTATAACGTGACGGGCGGGTCAAACCCCCTCCTTCCCAACAACACATCCCTGCGGTCCTACGGCACCATCCTTCGACTCTCCATCGCACCATCGGGTGGCGCCATGGCCTTGAATGACACGATCACCAATGCCGCCGGCGGTACCAGCTACGGCGTTCTCAGCAGCGTGTTGACCGGCACCCTGAATGCGGCAGGCAGCACCTATCAACTGACAGGTGGTGCGCCGCAGCAGGTTTCGGCTGCGGCAAACAATATGCGCGCCACGCGCGTCAGCACCACCATCACCCTGAGTGGCGCCACAACATTGCCCGTTGTGGGCACTGCGCTGGGCGTTGTTGCCGGCACGGGACAGTTCCTGCCCGATAACGTAACCGCCGTCATCAGCGGCACGACACTGTCCGTCAGCGCTGCCAGTGGCACAAATTTGAGTGTGGGTGACGCGCTGTTCGGCGCCAGGCTTCTTGCCAATACGCGCATCACGGCACGCCTAACGGGCGCCGGAGGCACCGGAACCTACAGCGTCACGCCGAGCCAGACGGCAGCCAGCGGTCTGGTCACAGCGCGGGCGGCGGTGCTGACGGTCAGCTCGGCCAATTCCTTCACGATTTCGCGTCTGCCCACCACCACACTCAATTTGGCAAGACTCTGCGGCGGCCTATGCCCGTTCCTGCTCAGTGATGGCGTCCACACCGTTGGCCAGGTTGACCTGACCAACATCCAGGACTACGACGATTGGTCGGCCGGATTCGCCTGTCTGCGCGGCGTGGACCCGGCCAGCATCGAAAACCTGGGAACGATTTTGTCCAAACGCAGTGGCTGGAGCGAGGTCGTGCAGTAATGGCTCCGCATATCCCATCTCCTTTGACAAGGCCAATTCCATCAACGCGGGAGCATCCTGATGACCAATAACCAAACCCATCCAACACTTGGCGCCACACTGGTCAAGCAGGGTTTGCTCAAGCCTGCGGACCTGACCGAAGCCCTGGCAAAGCAGAAACGCAGCGGGCAGTTGCTCGGGCGCATCCTAGTTGACAACAACTACGTCACTGAGGAGCAGATCTCGCAGGCCATCGCGCAACAGCTTGACTTGGCATACATCGATTTGCGGCGCTATGAGGTGCAGCCGCAGGCCGTGCAACTGCTCACCGAGTTGCAGACGCGACGTTTTCGCGCCCTCGTGCTAGAAGACCGGGGCGACACCTGTCTACTGGGCGTGGTAGACCCGTCGGATCTGCGTGCGCAGGACGAGATGGCCGTCGTGCTCAAGCGCCACGTCCATCTGGCCGTCATCACCAACCAGCAACTGTTGCAGACCATCGACCGGGTTTACCGCAAGACCGAGCAGATCGGCGAATTCGCCCGTGAAGTGGAGCGCGAGGTGGGGGACCAGGACAAGGTGATCGACGTGATGTCAATGGGACGCAGCATTGACGACGCCGATGCGCCAGTGGTCAAACTGCTGCAAACCATTTTTGATGACGCAGCGCGTGTCAACGCCTCGGACATCCACTTTGAGCCGCAGGAAGATAAGCTGGTGGTGCGGTTTCGCATTGACGGTGTGCTACACGTCCAGGTACAGGCCGATCTGAGCATTGCCTCGATGCTGATCGTGCGCCTGAAACTGATGGCAGGTCTCGATATTGCCGAGCGGCGATTGCCGCAGGATGGACGCATGGCAATCAAGTCGGGCGAGTCGCGCTTTGATATCCGCATGTCCACCATGCCAACCCAGTTTGGCGAATCGGTGGTGTTGCGCTTGCTGCGCCAGGACGCAGTGCGCAAAGGCTTGCGCCAGATGATGCCGACGCGCGTTTGCGATATCTTCGAGCGGGTGATTCGCGCACCGCACGGCATTGTGCTGGTAACCGGCCCTACCGGCAGCGGCAAGACCACCACGCTGTATGCGGCGCTCGCGCAGTTGAACCGGCCCAGCGTCAAAATTCTGACCTGCGAAGACCCGGTGGAATACCACATTGCCGGCATCAGCCAGGTACAGATTAACGAGAAGATAGAACTCAGCTTTGCCCGTGTGCTGCGCTCTTTTCTGCGACAGGACCCGGACATCCTGCTGGTTGGCGAAATCAGGGATGACGAGACTGCTGACATTGCAGTGCGAGCCGCCATGACGGGCCACATGGTGCTTTCCACATTGCACACCAACGATGCGCGCTCCACGCCACTGCGCCTGTTGGACATGGCGGTGCCAGGCTACATGATTGCCTCGACATTGCTGGCCGTGCTGTCGCAGCGCCTGCTGCGTGTGGTTTGCAGCTACTGCGCAGAACCGGCAACGCCAGCGCCGGAGGAACTGGCTTGGTTCAAGCACCATGTGAGCGAAGCCGAGGTGGCGCAGACCAAGTTCATGCGCGGACGCGGTTGTGCGCGCTGCAACGGCGTGGGCTATTCGGGCCGACGCGGCGTGTTTGAAATCATCGAGATGACGACCACCCTGGCGCAAGCGCTGCAACAGGAGGATCCGATGGTGTTTGACCGTCTGGCGCAGGAGCAAATGGGAGTCAACACCTTGGTGCGCAACGCGCTGGACATGGTGATCGCAGGTGAAACCAGCATCGCCGAAGCGATGACCGTCGCCGCCTGAGCCTACAAATACCAACGCAAAGGCCAGCATGGACACCTACCAATACAAGGGCCGCAACAAGCACGGCGAAATCCAGCAGGGGACCATCGAGTCACCCAGCCCGCAGGCGGTGGCGCAGTGGCTGATGGACACCGGCATTGCGCCGATTTCGATCAACAGCCAGGAGCCCACACGCACCGACCCAGCTTGGTTCACTCGGTTGATGGGCGAAGACAAGGTGACGCCGGTGGATCTGTTGCTGTTTACGCGCCAGATGGGCAATCTGGTGCGCGCTGGCATGCCCATGATGGAGTCGATCGAGGGCATCCAGAAATCAACCGGCAACAAGGCGCTTGCCCGCGTGTTGCAGGCTGTGCGCGTTGATCTGGACAAGGGCAGCCAACTCAGCACCGCGCTGGCACACCACCCAAAGGTGTTTGATGAGTATTACGTCGCCATGGTGCGAGTGGGCGAGGAATCGGGGCGGCTGGAGGAATCGTTTCAAAGCCTGTTCCAGCAGATCGAGTTTGACCGCAACATGCGCAAGAAGATCAAAAGTGCCTTGCGCTACCCGAGCTTTGTGATGATGGCCATCGGGGTTGCGATGGTCGTCCTCATGCTCTTTGTGATTCCGGTGTTCGCTAAGACCTACGCCAGCATGCACGTTGAGTTGCCGCTGCTGACGCGGGTATTGATGGCAACGTCGGATTTCGCCATTCGTTTCTGGTGGCTGGTTATAACGGTCGCCGGTGTGCTCTATTACCTATTTCATT
Source organism: uncultured beta proteobacterium (assembly GCA_903896425.1). GTDB lineage: Bacteria > Pseudomonadota > Gammaproteobacteria > Burkholderiales > Burkholderiaceae_C > Rhodoferax. Next base: position 21,164 of record CAITXW010000510.1, read on the forward strand.
TCTACACCCACTTGCCGCAAGGGAAGTACGCATGGGACAAGTTCAAGCTCACACTGCCCATCATCGGCAAAATTCTCGTCAAGGCAACGGTTGCGCGCTTTTGCCGCAGCTTTGCCATCGCGGGCAAAAGCGGCGTGCCCATTGTGCAGGCCTTTCTACTGGTCTCGCGCGTGGTAGACAACGCTTACTACGAGGACCGCATTTTGCAAATGCGACGCGGTGTGGAGCGCGGCGAAACCCTGAGTCGGGTGGCGCGCACGGCAGGCATATTCACTCCGATTGAACTACAGATGATCGCCGTGGGTGAGAGCACGGGCGATGTGGACAGCATGGTGGAACAAATCGCCCTGATGTACCAGGAGGACGTCGAATACGACGTCAGCAAGCTCAGTGAGAGCATCGAGCCCCTGCTGCTGGCCATGATGGGCGTGCTGGTGGGCATTTTGCTGCTGGGCATCTTCATGCCTTTGTGGGACCTCGGTCAAGCCACGCTGCACCCGAGCCGGCCTTGAGCCCATGAACAACGGTTCAACCAATCCGATCAGCGCTGGGCTGGGTGCGCCAGCGCCCCTGCTGGGCATCAGCTTCAACAGCAGCAAGGTGGCTTGCAACAATTGCAGATTGCGTGCACATTGCATGCCGGCCAGTTTAAGCACGCACGACTTAAGCAGCATTCATAACCTGATTGGCACGCGCCGCCGAGTCATGCGAGGCACAGCGCTATTTCACCAGGGTGAGAAGTTCGCCAGCGTGTATGCCATCCGATCCGGATTCTTCAAAACCTGCACTGCATCACCGGAGGGTCGGGAGCAGATCACCGGCTTTCAGATGGCCGGTGAGATGATGGGGTTTGATGGCATTGTGAACGACAAATACGCCTGCGATGCGGTTGCGCTGGAAGACGCAGAGGTCTGTGTCATGCCGTTGGACGGGCTTGTCAATTTGTCGCGCAACATGAAGGTCTTGCAGCACCACATGCACAGAATCATGAGCCGCGAAATCGTACGCGAGCACGGCGCGATGCTGATGCTCGGCGGCACGCGCGCCCGGGCACGTCTTGCCGCTTTCCTGCTCAACCTGGTGCAGCGACTCCATGCACGGGGCTTTTCGAATTCGGAATTGATCTTACGCATGTCGCGCGAAGAGATTGGTAACTACCTTGGCTTGAAGCTTGAAACGGTGAGCCGGACCTTCTCAATGTTTGGGGCCGCGAGCATTGTGGCAGTACAAAAGCGCCATATCCATATCCTCAATAGCGCCGCCTTGCAGGACATCGTCAACCAGACGGCTTTTCCTAGGGCCGGTTCTGGCGGGTCACACTGATGACCATCAAGTCGGACACTCGTTTAAAGAATGCCACGAAGTCAGCTTCGGTCAAGACGTTGGGTTGCATCGCTAGTACCTTGCTTATTCCGCTGGCCGCACGCGCCAGAGGAGCATCCATGTTCGCTCACCTGGACCCGCACGACCGTGATGCGCAGGCCGCATTCGATGCAACCGGCGCCGGGGCCGACGAGTTCCTGAATGATTGGGCCACGGTGCTCAACATCCTGTGGCGCACCGACTGCATCAAAAAGATGGGCGCAGCGTTCTTCGCCCAGCACCCCGACAGCCCCGGACTGAACCTAGGGGCCGGTTTGTCAACTTACTTTCAGTGGCTCGACAACGGGGCCAACAGCTGGACCGATACCGATCTGCCCGAAGTCATCTCGCTACGAGAACTTCTGCTTGCTCCGGTACAGCTGCATTGCAGAAACCACCCACTCGACATCATGCAGCCGGGCTGGTGGATCGGTCTGCGGCCCAAAAGGTACAGGGATGCAAAACCGGTTCTTATCATTTGCGAGGGTGTTCTGATGTACCTGGGTGCGGCCGAGGTGGCCGTGGTGTTGCGGGAAATCGGCGAGCACGCACCGGCGGGTTCCGAGTTACTCAGCAGTCAGAAATATAGCGGACAGATGGGTGTCGAAAGAACGACCGTACCAAGGCAGTGTCGTTAGCCATATTTTGCAATTGGTCTTCCACTCGGCATTCCAATTTCTCGCCCGCTTTGAGTGGTGAGCGTGCCA
>CAITXW010000511.1 GCA_903896425.1 uncultured beta proteobacterium
ACGGCGCAGGACCAGGAGAAGGCCGTTGAGTTCTACGTCTCGGAGTACCACAAGGCCATCGTCTCGAACATCGAAGGCGTGGTAGGGCCGGTGGTCAAGCCCCAGGGTTAGCGCAACGCGCGTCTTCTGCGCATGCAAATGCCGGCATCTCTGATGCCGGCATTTTTATTTGGCGAGCGCGGGAAAGAGCTTGATCAGGCCGTCGGACATCACTTCAACCGCCAGCGCCGCCAGGATCAAACCCATCAGGCGTGTCATGACGTTGATGCCGGTCTTGCCCAGTCCGCGTGCAATCGGCTGCGCCAATGCGAAACACAGGGCGGTGGCCAGGGCGATGACGACGCCATAGCCGACCAGGGTGCCGAGTTGCAGCAGGGTTTTGGCTTTTTCAGCATAGATCACCACCGTCGACATGGTGGCTGGACCGGTCAGCAGGGGAATGGTGAGTGGCACGACGGCGATGCTGGCGCGCGCAGCGGCATCGTGCATTTCTTCTTCATTTGACTTCGCTTCGGCGGGTTGCGCGTTGAGCATGGCCAGCGCCGAGGTCAGCAGCAGCATGCCGCCGCCGACCTGAAAGCTGGCCAGCGAAATGCCGAAGAAGTCCAGGATGTGCAAGCCCATCAGCGCACTGACAGCGATCACGACAAAGCAGCTGAAGGAGGAAATCCAGATCGTGCGCCGGCGTTGTTCACGGGTGAAGTCCTGCGTGTAATGGATGAAGAAGGGCACGATCGCCAGCGGGTTGACGATGGCCATCAACGTGACGAGGGGTTTGAAATCCATGGGCAGTTCTTTCTGATCGGTCAAGAGGGTAAGTCGGCGGCTTTGAACAAGCGCGCCGGGCTGAGCATGTCGGAGTTGAGTCCAAAGTCCGCGATCCGCTCGGGCAGCAGCAGGCCGCGTGCCAGAGCGGCGCAGGTCTCGCCCATGGCGGCCGAGGTCTGGATGCCGTAGCCACCCTGTGCCGCGACCCAGAAGAAACCGCTTGCGTCGGGCGCAAAGCCTGCCACCAGATCGCCGTCGGCGACAAAGGAACGCAGACCGGCCCAGGTCCGCTGCGGACGCCGGATGTTCAGCGTGGTCATGGTTTGAATGCGGTCGATGGCCAGGGCGATATCGATTTCCTCGGGTTGAACGTCTTGTGGCGCAACCGGGTCGGCGTTGGCCGGCGAGCCCAGCAGCATGCCGGCATCGGGTTTGATGTACCAGTCCTCTTCGATACCGATCGTCAGCGGCCAGTGCGCTGTGTTCATGTCAGGCGGTGCGGTAAAGGTGAAGGCAGAGCGGCGCCGCGGTTGCAGGCCAATGCCGCGTACGCCGGCCAGCGTGGCCACCGTGTCGGCCCAGGCGCCAGCCGCATTTAGCAGCACCGGCGCTTCGTAATGAACGCCGTTTGCCAGTACCTGCCAGGTTTGGCCCAAGTGCTTGAGCGCGGTTACTTCAGCATTGCAGACCAGCGTGCCGTTGCAACGACGCAGGCCGCGCAGGTAGCCCTGGTGAATGGCATGCACGTCCATGTCGGCGGCGTCGGACTCCAGCACGGCGCCCAGCACCTGCTCCGGTCGGAGTGCAGGCACCAGCGCGCAGGCACTGGCACTGTCGAGCAGTTGGGCGCTGGCCGAGACGCCGCGCACACTGTCCCAGTGCGCCTTGAGCAAGGCGTCCTGCCCTGGCGCAGCGACCATCATGGCGCCGCGCGGGCAGAGCAGGGGCTGCTCGCAAAAACCGGCGGGCGGGTTTTCGAAAAAGGCGCGACTGGCCATGGTCAGGGCTCGCACTTGCGGTGTGCCATAGCTTTCCATGAACATCGCTGCCGAGCGTCCGGTTGCGTGGTAGCCGGGCTGCGATTCACGCTCCAGCAGAATCACGCGACCATGCGGGGCCAGCCAGTAAGCGGCCGAAGCACCGGCGATGCCGGCGCCGATGATGATGTAGTCAGCCTGCTCGGTCATGCGCGGTCGTTCCAATCAGGGCCAAGGATGTAGAGCAATGTGTTTATCTGCCGCCAGTTACATCGAGCACGGCGCCGATGCTGAAGCTTGATTCGCTCGACAGCAGCCAGAGAATGGCCTGCGCCACTTCCAACGCGGTACCGGCGCGCTGCAGCGGTATCTGCGGCGCTGCCAGATGGGCGCGCTCGGGCTGACCGCCTGAGGCGTGGATGTCGGTGTCGATGATGCCGGGTCGTACCGCGTTGACGCGAATGCCCTCGGTCGCGACTTCACGCGCCAGGCCGACAGTGAAGGTGTCGATCGCGCCCTTGCTGGCGGCGTAATCGACGTATTCTCCTGCACTGCCCAGGCGCGCGGCGCCGCTCGAGACGTTGACGATGACGCCGCCGGCCCCGCCGTGGCGTGTGCTCATGCGCCGCACCGCTTCGCGTGCGCACAGGAAACTGCCCAGCACATTGGTGTTGAACATGCGTTTGAGTCTGTCGACACTCATTTCATCGACGCGTGCCGCGACGTCGATGACGCCGGCGTTGTTGACCAAGGCCGTCAGGGGCCCGAGTTCGGCGTCGATTCGCTTGAACATTGCCATGACCTCGGTTTCAATCGCAACGTCGGCCTGCACTGCGATGGCCTGCCCCCCCTTGCTGCGGATCTCTTGCACCACCTGGTCTGCTGCGAGCGAATTGGCCTGGTAATTGACGGCCACAGCGTAGCCTTTCTGCGCGGCCAGCAGCGCGGTGGCGGCGCCGATGCCGCGCGAGGCGCCGGTAATCAGGACGATGGGGTTCATGGTGGTCTGCAGCTTTCGGAAATATGGAGTAAAAAGAGACTCCCGGATGCGTTCATATTAGCCGCAAACCCGATCACAGCCGCCATACCGGCGTGCCACCAAGGAGACCCATTGAACAAGATCGTCGATTACTACTTCGCCCCGCAAAGCCCCTGGACTTATCTCGGTCATGCGCGATTTGCCGCAATGGCGGCGGCGGCCAATGCCACGGTACGCGTGCTGCCGGCCGATTTCGGCAAGGTGTTTGCCGTCTCCGGTGGATTGCCGCTGGGCAAGCGCGCGCCACAGCGCCAAGCCTACCGGCTACAGGAGTTGGCTCGTTTTCGTGATGTTCTGAAGTTGCCGCTGCAGATTCAGCCACGTTATTTCCCGGTGGCGGGCGATGACGCCGGTCGCCTGATTGTCGCCGTTGACTTGCACGATGGCGCGGCAGCGGCCATGCGCCTGAGCGCTGCCGTCTTCGCTGCGGTCTGGGTGCAGCAGCGCGACATTGCCGATGTGCAGACGCTGGCTGAACTGCTGGCCGAGTGCGGTCTGCCACCCGAGCGACTGGCGCAGTCGCGCGAGGCGGCGGCGGCGCAGCGTTATGACGCGAACGCGCAGGCGGCGATCGATGCCGGTATCTTTGGTGCACCGAGTTATGTGGTCGACGGCGAAATCTTCTGGGGTCAGGACCGGCTTGATTTTGTCGAACGCAAACTGAATTCAAATTGAGCCCATTTTCTACAGGCGCAAACATGGCGAATTTCATCGAGTTGACGGCGGCGGACGGGTTCACGTTCGCGGCCTACGAGGCGCGCCCGGTGGGACAGCCCAAGGGGGTGGTTGTTGTGCTGCAGGAAATTTTTGGCGTCAACGCCCACATCCGCGCGGTCGTCGAAGCCTATGCCGCCATGGGTTTTCTGGCCCTGGCACCGGCTACCTTTCACCGGGTGCAGTCCGGTATTGAACTTGGCTATACGCCAGCCGACATCACATCCGGTGTGGCACTGAAGGCGGCAGTGGAGGCACTGCCGGCGCCGGGCGTACAGCAGGACATCCAGGCGGCGATCAATTACGTGGCCAGTGTGGGCAAGGTCGGCGTGGTCGGTTATTGCTGGGGCGGACTGCTGGCCTGGCGCGCGGCCTGCCAACTCTCGGGTCTGAGCGCAGCCGTGCCTTACTACGGTGGCGGCATGACGGTTGCAGCCGAGATCGCGCGCCAGCCGAAATGTCCGGTGCTGGCGCATTTTGCGCAGACGGATCAGTCGATCCCCCTCGAAGGTGTGGCCGCATTGCGCCAGGCGCACCCGCAGGTGGAGGTGCAGATGTACCCGGCGCTGCACGGGTTCAACTGTGACCATCGCGCTGCCTACGATGCCGCTTCGGCCACCCTGGCGCGTGAGCGCACGCTGGCGTTCCTGGCCCAACATCTGGCCTGAAGGCAGACCGGCTTCAGCGAGCTGAGCGTTCCAGGTAACGCTTGCGCCAGAAGAACACCACCAGCCCGAACGCAGTTGCCACCATCAGGGTCATGGCAAGCCAGAATCCGTTCGACCGATGCAGCAGGGGGATGAATTCAAAGTTCATGCCGAAGATACCGGCGATCAGGTTCAGCGGCAGAAAGATGGCGGTGAGTACGGTCAGCGTGCGCATGATTTCGTTGGTGCGGTGGCTCTGGGCGCTGAAGTGCATCTGAACCGCGGTCTCGGCACTTTGCTCCAGTCGCTGCACATGGTGGACGACGCGTTCAATGTGTTCCAGCACGTCACGGCTGCGAACCTGTAGCAGGTCGCGATCACGCTGGGCGTTGAGGGTATCGGCCTCGGGCCAGGTTTTGAGGGCTTCAATCCAGTCCTGCATAGCGCTGCGCTGGTCTTCGCAGATTTCGTCCAAATGATGCAGTGACAGTCTGGCCTCCAGCAATGCAGCCCAGTTGTTGAAGCGTGTTTTGGGGTTGATCAGTTCGGTCTGCCAATGGTCGAGTTGGTGCGTCAACTGGCGGCGCAATCCCAGGTAGCCATCGACAATCAGATTGACGATGCGCAGCATCAGGTCGGCGGGTGTGCCGGGCAGTCGCGTCCCGCCAGAGCGCGTTTCCGCAGATGTCCAGTGCAGCAGTTTGTCGGCGTAGGCGTCGCGCACGGCGCAGTCGGCGGGGTGTACCGATAGCAGGACCTGGTCGAACAGGGCAAAACCGACCGGACTGGTGTCAATGCGGCGCAATACCGGAGGGCCACCGCGAGCGGGCAAGAGGCGCGTCGGCAATCCGGCTTGCGGCGTGTCGCTTTCCGCATGGCTAGCGGCCAGGCGGCGGAATACCAGTACATCGTATTGCGAGGTGTAGTCGTAACGCGAAGGCAGTTGCGGATTCAACAGGTCGGAGATGTGCAGGTCCACCAGTTGCACGCCGCACAGGGACTGTAGTGCTGACTGAACCTGCGGCTGCAGACTTTCGAATTCGGGGCGCGTACAGGCAATCCACAGGTACGACAGTTGCGGAAGCCCTGCTGCTGCCAAGGCGTCCAGATCGCTGCTTTCTATGACCTGGGTGGCGCTGATGGTGAAGATACGCATCGAGCAGGTTCTGCTTCACATCGTCAAGGGCTTGCCATGCGCGCAGTTGTCGTTGTGCGGCGCCTATTTCTGCAGCAGGCGTGCTGCGTCACGGGCAAAGTAGGTCAGTATGCCGTCGGCTCCAGCGCGTTTGAATGCGAGCAGGCTTTCCATCATGACGGCATCATGGTCGAGCCAGCCATTGATGGCAGCGGCCTTGAGCATGGCGTACTCGCCGCTGACCTGGTAGGCAAAGGTAGGGATCTTGAACTCATCCTTGACACGGCGCACGATGTCAAGGTAAGGCATGCCGGGTTTGACCATCACCATGTCGGCGCCCTCGGCGATGTCCATGGCCACCTCGCGCAGGGCTTCGTCCGAGTTGCCCGGGTCCATTTGATAGACCTTTTTGTTGCCCTTGCCCAGGTTGGCTGCTGATCCGACGGCATCGCGAAACGGGCCGTAGAACGCGCTGGCGTACTTGGCGCTGTAGGCCATGATGCGGGTGTGAATGAAATGGTTCGCTTCCAGCGCCTGGCGGATAGCGCCAATGCGCCCGTCCATCATGTCGCTGGGCGCGACAATGTCGACTCCAGCGCCGGCCTGAGTGAGTGCCTGCTTTACCAGCACGGCAACGGTTTCGTCATTCAGGATGTAGCCATCGGCATCAGGCAGACCATCCTGGCCGTGACTCGTGAAGGGGTCTAGCGCGACGTCGGTCATGACGCCCAGATCAGGAAATTCCTTTTTCAAGGCCCGCACCACGCGCGGTATCAGCCCGTTCGGGTTCAGGGCTTCGCTGCCGTCCGGTGTCTTGAGCGCCGAGTCGATGACCGGGAACAGTGCCATGACCGGGATGCCGAGTCGGACGCATTCCTCAGCCACTGGCAACAGCAGGTCCAAGCTAAGCCGCTCCACGCCCGGCATGGACAGGACGGCCTGGCGTTGCTGCTTTCCGTCAACTACAAAGACCGGGTAGATCAGATCGTTTGCCGAGACGGCGTTTTCGCGCACAAGGTTGCGTGTGAAGGCGTCACGGCGCAAGCGGCGTGGCCGACCCATGGGGTAAGGGGCATGCTGTGTCATGATGAAAGTGTAGTGGTGAATTGATATTGTCTTGTGGAGGAATCGATTTCACACGAATTCAAGCTTTCGACAGTTCATTTTGGCCGGTCACAGTATTTTCCAATCCAGGTATGAGCCTGAAGGACAGTGCAGTTGTGAGTTGCTGCCTGGTGTCTCGATCTTGTTGAAACCAGAAGTTTAAGGTCTCTGACTTCTGGGCTTGGATTCTTTAATTATCGGC
>CAITXW010000512.1 GCA_903896425.1 uncultured beta proteobacterium
CCTTGAATGTTTGTCCGTATCGTGCCAACTTCTATCCTTCATCGCCGCCCCCAGGTTCTTGGTTCTATTGGGGCGACAACTATTGTGACGCGGGGGGCTTCCATGCCGGCTATTGGGTGGATGCATTGATCGGTCAATTGGGCCGCGCAAACCGATACTTTTCGATACGGTAGCGCAGCATGTCGCGCGAAAGCCCCAGCAGTTTGGCTGACTTGGAAATATTCCAGTCTGTCTTTTCAAGTGTCTGGGCCACCCGGTCCACTTCCATATCCTCGAACTTGGCTGGGTTCCGTGCCCCGGGCTCCGCGCCAACTTTTGCAAGGTCGGTGGCACGGGTCTTCTCATCTCGACCCCGGCACTCGGAAAACGTAAGCTGTTCGACGCCGATGGCGTCTTCCTGTGCCAGCAGCACCACCTGTTCGAGCATGTTGCGCAGTTCGCGCACATTGCCCGGCCAGCTGTAGCGCTGCATTGCTTCCAGCGCCTCGGATGTGAAGTAGAGGCCGCGCTTGCCGTAACGTTTGCCATGACTTTTCAAATAGAAATTGGCAATGTGGAGAATGTCACTGCCGGTTCCCCGCAGCGCCGGCATTGATAGCGATATGACACGAAGCCGGTAATACAGGTCGCTGCGGAATCGACCTTCCAACACCATTTGTTCCAGATTCCGGTTGGTCGCGCTGACGATGCGAATGTTGACCTTTCGATCGCGCACGCTGCCGATTCGCCGCACGGTTTTTTCTTCAAGCAGCTTGAGCAATTTGGCTTGAATGGAAAGGTCAACTTCACCGATTTCATCGAGGAACAGGGTTCCGCCTTCTGCCGCTTCAACCAGACCGATGCGGCGATCCTTGGCATCGGTAAAGGCGCCGCGCTCGTGACCAAACAGCTCCGACTCCAGCAGAGTGGGTGGCAGAGATGCGCAATTGATCTCGACGAAAGGCCAATTAGTGCGTACGCCTTCGAAGTGCAGGGCGCGCGCCAGCAATTCTTTGCCGGTTCCGGTCTCGCCGGTAATCAGAACGGCTGGCAGGTCGTTGTCGTTCATGCGCCTTTCGGCATCGAGCACCTGCCGCACCTTGGACTTGACCAACAGCATCGCCGGTGACTCGCCAATGATGACGTCAAGCGAGCCGCGGGACTGGCGGCGCTGCGCAACAGTCTTTTCCGTCTGGGTTTGCCCCAGCGCCTTTTCAAGTACCAGTTTGAGTTCCGCCAGTGACGCTGGCTTGGTGATGTAGTCGCATGCGCCCGCTTTCATGGCTGCTACTGCAAGCTGGATGTTGCCCTCGCCGGTCAGCATGACAATTTTGGTACTCGGATCCATGGCCAGTGCACTCGTGATCAGGTCGAGCCCGGTTCCGCCCGGCAAATGGTAGTCAGTCAGGACAATATCCGGTCGAAAATCCTTCAGCTTGCTCAGGCCATCTTCGGCGCTGTGCACAACATGGGTTTCCCACTGGTTGCGTTCCAGGTAGGTCCGAATGTTGTCTGCCAACATCTCTTCGTCTTCAATGATGAGAATCGAGTTGGCATGATCTCAAGCGACCTTGAAGAACAGGCTGGCCCGCGTGCCCAGGTCTTTGCGGCTTTGCAGGTGGATGGCACCGCCAAAGCGTTCCATGATGCGCTTGGCCATTGCCATGCCCAGCCCGAGACCGCTTCGTTTGGTGGTGTAGTAGGGCTTGAAGACCTGATCCAGTTCGGCCGGTGACATGCCAGCGCCCTGGTCGACCACGTCCAGGCGAACGCTCGACGGCAGGTCGGTGGCGTGAATTTCCAAACGCAGCAAACCGCCGCCCGGCATGGCTTCTATGGCATTGGACACGATGATCGCAAGCGTCTGGGAGGCCAGAGCAAAGTTGCCGGTGACAGAGGGGAAATCGGCAGGTGGGCGCACGAACTCGCAGGTAATGCGCTTTTGATCCAATTGCGCTGCAAAACAATGAAGGGTCTCTTCGGCCAGCAGGGTCAGGTCCACAGTCTGGGTTTCCCCCAGCAAAGGGCGCGAGAAGACGAGCAGGTCCCGCACCCACTTGCCCAGTCGGTCAATTTGAAGAATGATGTTGGCTGAATTCCTGCGTGCTGACGCAAGGTCGCCGTCCAGTGACAGTTCCGCGCTGGAGCGAATGGAAGCCAGCGGGTTGCGGATGCCGTGGGCAACGGCGGCAGACATCTCTCCGATCAGGCAGAGCGCCTCCATTTCGATCAGGCGGTCCCGCTGCACCTGGAGCAAGGTGTCGGCGCGACGGATGCCCCAGAGCAGGGCAAGGTATAGCAGCACTGCGGAAAGCGCGACACAGGTCCAGAGCAGCAGGTAACCGAAATGAATCGTACGCACCAGGCTGGAGGGATCCGTGTAGAGCTTGACCACCATCGCAACGCTGTTGTGCCTGTCACTGATCGGTACAAAGCTCTCGACATACAAGCTTTCAGGTTGATGCAAGAACAGGGATTCTGGTTCAGAAGATGTGCTTCCAATAGCGTGCAGCGTCGCTATCCCGTGCGTGGAAAAAGCATTGTCCAGTTTGTCGGTGGCTGGCGCTTTGGTCCCCATCAGAGCCCGATTGCTGGCCCAGACGACGGTGTGGTCCGGCGCAATCACCTCGGCCAGCAGGACGTCCTTCAGGAATCGCAGGTGATCATAGAACTGGACTCGCACGCCACGCGCAACCGCGGGCTCTACGCCCAGCTTGTTGATGTCGGTCCTTTCATCGAGGATTTGACCCAGGCTGATACCGGAGGCGATGCCAGCACGGTTGATTTGTGCTTCGACAATACTGGTGACAAATTGAGTGGTGAGTTCAGCATCGCGATTCAGAATTTCGCGCTGCATGAAGTGCGACAGGATCGTTGCAAGGAGTGCGGCGATCAGTCCGATCGAAATGAATCCGAGTCTGGAAAACCAGCGCAGGAGATTGAAATGGCGAGCGGGATCCGCCGACGAGACGGACGCGCTCGGTGACACCGCCGGAGCAGGCGCAGCCCAATCCAGCAGATTGGGTAAGTCAAGTCTCGCAAATTGGTGCACGGTTTTACTTTCAAATCTTCTTTGAGCAGGCCAGACGAGCGTTGCTTGGCCGTTCAAGCGCGGTAGTGTGCGTTGTAGCGACGGTCTGGTTGCTCATCGAGTTCATGCTGTATCAACACCGAGGTATTGGGATAAGTTATTGTGTGTGAGCGGCTGGTCGCTACCAATACTGTGTTTCCCTATTTGAGGCTTGCTGGATTGGGTAGAACTGCGTCAGCTCACCTGCTAACTTGCTTGCGCAGCACAGCGAGCGCGGACGTTGCAAGCGAGGCCTGCGCCGGATGGCGAAAGTCTTCGTCAGATTAAAAAGAGTTGGGGCGATGAACCCCGCAGAAAGGCGGAGGTCGAATGCAGGCTGAGCGGGTCTTGCCGAGTACCTGCGTTAACAGGACTAGCGTACCAGAAGCCCTTTTTCGATGGCGAAGGCCGTCAGACCCGATGCGTTGTGCACGTCGATCTTGGACATCAGGTTGGAGCGGTGTTTTTCAACCGTCTTCACACTCAGATGCAGGTAATCGGCCATGATCTTGTTCGTCTTCCCCTCGGCAACCAACTTGAGAACTTCACGTTCCCGATGCGTCAAGGAATCGTAGATGCTCGATGAGCCAGAATTCTTGCCGCCGCCGAGGTAACCGGTGACCACCTTGGCCGACACATCCATACTCAAATAGGTTTTTCCCATTAGCACGCTGCGCATCGCGATGCGGAATTCCTCGTGCGTCGCATCCTTGAGGATGTAGCCGTCCGCACCGGCTTTCAGGCTCGCGTGGATGTAATCTTCCGCTGTATGCAGCGTCATCACCAGTACCCGCACCTCGGGATAGCGTCGTTTGATTTCAGTGATGGCTTCAATGCCATTCATGCCCGGCATCGTCAAATCCATCAGCACCAGATCCGGTGTCAATTGACCCACAGCCCGAATCGCGTCGCGGCCATTTTCTGCCTCGCCGACC
>CAITXW010000513.1 GCA_903896425.1 uncultured beta proteobacterium
CAGAAAGTGCGACAGGTCGGAACTGATGACGATCAGGGTCTCCGGCCCGCCCCAGAGCCGCTCCAGCACCTGTGCCACTTCGGCTGGCGTCGCATTGCCGACGGCCAGCGGCAGCAGTTTGAAATCATTCAGCACCGACTGCAGAAACGGCAGTTGGACTTCCAGCGAGTGTTCCTGCGCGTGGGCCGCCGGGCTGACGATGACCTGCGGCATCCCGGCCAGCGCGGCTACTGCCGCCAGATCGATCTCGATTTCGCCCAGCGGGGTGGCAAAGGCGGCAGCGCCCGGTAATGCCAGGCCGCGCACCGCGACCCGGTGCACCGGTCCGAGCAGCACGACGCGCCGGATGCGCCCACGTGCCGCCGCCAGCTGTGCGTAGGCCAGTGCAGCGGTGGCGCCGGAATAGATGTAGCCGGCGTGCGGCACGATGATGGCCTTGGGCGCGGTGACGTCGGACTCGGCGTTGGCTGCGGCTTTGGCCAACAGCGCCAGCACGGTGCCTGACAGGGCAGATGTGTGTGCGGGATAGAAAGCGCCGGCAACTGCGGCGGGACGTACGGTGTGCATGGCAGGCCCCCTTGGCAGACAAGCCTATCGCAGCGGATGTCAGTCTGGCTTGTTGATTGTCAAAATATAGGCGGATTGTGCGCTCCGCCTTGGCGCGTCTGGTACTTGGCTACAGGATGTAGGCCAGGTATTGGCTTTTTTGTGCGATGTCCTGATCTGTATCTGCAAAGCGATTGGCTATGGCCTCGAACGTCGGCCCCAACGCCAGGAAGGCATCCACCACATCCGGATCAAAATGCATCCCGCGTCCGTCCTTGATGAACTGAACCGCCAGCGCATGCGCTATACCGGTTTTGTAAATGCGCCGACTGATGAGTGCATCGTAAACGTCGGCCACAGCCATCAGGCGTGCCGACACCGGGATCTGTGACCCCACCAGTCCCTGTGGATAACCCGACCCGTCCCATTTCTCGTGATGCGAATAAACGATTTCCTTGGCAATTTCGAAGAAGTCCATGCGTTGACCGCTGATTTCCTGGGCCTTGACAATGGCATCGCGCCCCAGTATCGGGTGCGTCTTCATGATCTCGAATTCTTCAGGCGTATAGGTCCCGTTCTTGAGCAGAATGCGGTCGGGGATGCCGACCTTGCCAATATCGTGTAGTGGTGCGCACTTGAACAGAATGTTGACCATGTCGCCGGTCAGGGCGTCGGCAAACGCCGGATGCTGTCGGAGGTGTTCGCCGAGCGCGCGCAGGTAGTGCTGCGTGCGCCGCAGGTGATTGCCGGTTTCGGTGTCGCGGGTCTCGGCCAATGAGGCCAGCGCCAGCACCGTCATTTCCTGCAGGTTGGTGAGTTCGTTGGTGCGGGCCGCCACCGCGACTTCAAGGTACTGGTTTGCAATGCGCAGGCTCGTCGCGCTGGCGGCATCGGCCAGATGTGCCCTCACCCGTGACAGCAGGATGGCCGGGCTGATCGGGCGCGTGATGTAGTCGACCGCGCCGCTGGCCAGCCCCTGTTCCTCGCTCGCGGGGTCGAGCTTGCTGGTGAGAAAAATAACCGGAATGGCCCGTGTATGCGGGTTGGCCTTCAGATCGCGGCAGACCTCGTAGCCACTCATGTCGGGCATTTCGATGTCGAGCAGAATCAGATTCGGCTGCTGCTCCATAACCAGCTTGATGGCATTAGCGCCGCGGGTTGCGATCTTGACTGCATAGGTGGGCTGCAGCAGGCCCGCCAACAGGGTCAGGTTGGCCGGCGTGTCGTCCACGATCAGGATGGTTGGCTTGATGGCTAAAAAGAGGTCCATGACAGGTGTCTCAGCTCAGTTCAACGGAGTACATGGGGGACATCAGCACGGGACTGAAAAACTGACGCGTGTGCCCACGCCCAGGTTGGAGCTGATGATCAGTTCACCGCCGTGCATGTCGCAGATTTCTTTGACGATGCGCATGCCCAGTCCGCTGCCCGGCACCTTGCCCGAGGCGTCGGCGCGGTAAAAGCGTTCGCAGACCCGGTCGCGTTGTTGTGGAGTCATGCCGATACCCTGGTCGGTGATGTGTATCCAGGCGCGCGGTGCTGGTCCGGCTTCCTTGTCGGCCTCAATCTGCAGGATGACCGGGCCGCCATCGGGCGAGTACTTGTAGGCGTTGGTGAGGACATTGAGCAGCGCCTGGCGCAGCTTGCCGGCATCGGCCATCACGTGCAGCAGCATTTTCGGCATCAGCAGTTCAGGAGCGGCGCGCCCGGGCGGCGGCATGAAGGACTTGACCAGGTCGGTGGCCAGCTCCTGCAGGCAAACCTGGGTGAAACGGAAGTCCCTGCCACGTCGTGCTTCGATTCGGGACAGGTCGAGCAACTCGTCGATGATCTTGGCCAACTGGCCGGATTCCTGATGAATGATGGTCAGCAGTTCCTTCTGCGTGTTGTTGTCAATTTCATGGCTGAGAAGAATTTCGGAAAAACCCATGACGCTTTGCATGGGAGTGCGTAATTCATGCGCCGCCGTTGCCAGGAATTCGCTCTTCATCTGATCGACTTCGAATTCATGTGTCACGTCCCGGACATACAGGATTTGCGAGACCGTGCTCGATTCGCTGCAACGCAGACCGACTTGCAGCATGCGTCTGGGCTCACGCGCCATCTGGATCAATTCCCGGGCATCGGGCTTTCCAGCTATGACCTTGGTGCGCAGGGCCGCAATACCAATAAAAGGGTTGGTGGCATCGCAGCGTCGCGCCAGCCAGTTTGAAAGGTCCTGCTCGTTGTATCCTTCCAACTGCTCGCCTGCGAGCGCGGTCATTTCAGCAAAAGCCGGACTGACATATTTGACGCAGCGCTGCGAGTCAAAGGAGATGAAACCGTCCGGACTCATGGTGAAGATGGCGCTGAGTTGCTCGGTGCGATCTTCAACCAGCAACTGGGTGCGCTGCCGAGCCGCCATTTCCAGGCGCATGCGATGCAAATGGCGCACGATGGCGCTTGCCAGCGCCAGCACCAGCAGCGTCATCAGTCCTGCCTGCAGCAGCAGCGCATCGCGGGCCTGGCGGTGGTTTGCAAACAGGCCCTGCGTTTCCAGGCCGGCGACAACAACCAGCTCGTATTGCGGCACCTTGCGGTAGTAGTAGAGGCGCTCCACACCGTCTACAACCGATTGCTGCGTGTAGCTGCCCGTGAGTTGGCCGCGCCGGAGGTGTCCGAACATCGCGGCGTCGCTTGCCTTGTTGCCATAGACTTCCTGCGCTCCGACTTTGCGCACACGTGCCACTCCATCCACGCCGTACAGAGCCGTCAGGCCCTTGGGGCCCAGGTTGAGCGCTGAATAAAAACTGGAAAAATAATCCGGGTCAATCGAGATCACCACGACGCCGGCAAAGTCACCGTTGGGCTGTGTGATGCGCCGGGTCATCTGGATCGACCATTTGCCGCTGGCGCGTCCGAGTACCGGTTGCGAGACAAAAAGTCCGACTGCATCGGAGGCGACATGAACCTTGAAGTGTTCACGGTCTGACAGGTCAAGCCGGTTCGTGATCGGCAAGTTGGACAGCACATAAATGCCCTTGGCGTCGATGATGCCGACCTGGTTGAAAATTTCACCGTCGATTACGCCGTTGGCCGTGAGGGCTTTGAGGTCGAGGCGTTCGCCAATCTCCAGATAGCGTGACTGCACAAAGTGGATTACCTGGTCGGCGCTGCGCAGGGTGCGGATGGCGTGTTCCTGGGTCAGACGCGTCAGGTTGCCGAGGTCTCTTTCGGCTGCGGCGAGCTCGCGTTGGCGGCCTTGTTCAACCAGTGTCAGAACGTGCCACCATGTCAACAGGATCAGGATGGCGGCCGCCAGCCCGATGAGCGTGCTGATGCGCCGCTGGCTGCCAAGGGCGACGTCCGGGGCAGCGCTGTTCGCAGTGGTCGCAACGGGCATTACACGCCCTGTGTTTGTGCTGCCACGCTGCGACTCACGCCGCCTTGCTCCGCACCCAGTTCGCTACTTGCAGGGGGCTGAACGGTTTAACAAAGTAGGCGTCGGCACCCCGTTTGCGCGCGTCGTCGTGGTCGGCGACCTGGCCGCGGGCACTGATCATGGCGACCAGAATGTCCTGTGTCAATGGATTGCCCTTGATCGCTTCAAGTACCTGCAGGCCGTTCATCTTGCCGGGCATCATGACGTCGAGCAGGACGATCTTGGGGTGGTGTCGGCGCACCGCTTCGAGTGCGCCAGTAGCGTCCTCCGCTTCGAGAATTTCGAACTCTTTGCCCAGCGTGATGCTGAGCAGGCGGCGGATGTCGGAGTGGTCGTCAACAATGAGAACAGGCGTCATGATGGGCGTTCAAGAAGTAAGGGTTAAGGTGCTGAGAGGCCTTGCGCTGGCGCAGCCGTTTTGGGCGGGACATTGAATTGTTTCTTTTTGACAATGTCGGCGGCAATAGCCTGCAGGCGTGTGAATTGGACTGGCTTTGTCAGGATCTCGATTCCTGCCGGGAGGCCGCCATGCCGTTCGATTTCGTCGGTGTCGAGTCCGGTCACAACAGTGACCGTGGTATTGGCCAGTTCGGGTGTGTTACGTAGCACACGCAACATGTAGAACCCGTCCATGTCGGGCATGCGCAGGTCGGTCACCAGAAGATCCGGGCAGTTGGCGCCTATCATCAACAAGCCGGTAATGGCACTGCTGGCGAACGCGACGGACGGCGTCATGGGCCAGCGTGACATGTGTTCCTGATAGAGGCGCAGCAGATTGGCATCGTCGTCGACGACCAGGATGGACAAGGGCCGGTTTTCTGGCGTCGCTGCAGCAAGGGCGTCTGGCGCTGGCGTGCTTTCAGGTTTCTTGTGCAGCAGGCGATCGACGGAATCGCGCATCACGCGGCGGTGGCCACCGACTGTTTTCCACGCCGACAGGACACCGGTTTCAACCCAGAGTTGCACCGTGCCAACCGACACGCCGAGCAGAACGGCCGCCTCCCGCGTCGTGCAAAATGTCTTTTTGATTTCCATTGGTTCCATTTTTTAATTAACCCCCTTTATTTGTTGTTACTCTAGCACTTCCTGTGGGTTTTGTCATTTGCTGTCAATTAATGGCAGTTTTTGACCGGTTTGCGCCTGATCGTCGGGATTGGACCGGCCCCGCGCGTGGCTAACAATAACTTGATCAAGTCCTTCAGAATCAATCAGACTTCGTCCCATGAGTACTTTTGACGCCAATGCCCTGGAGTGTCTGGCCGCCATCGTCGAAGAAGGCGGCTTTGAGCGTGCCGCCCTGCGCTTGTTAATCACCCAGTCGGCGGTGTCGCAGCGCCTGCGCTCGCTCGAGGTGCAGGTCGGAACCGTGCTGATTGTGCGCAGCCGCCCACTGAAACCCACTTCGGCCGGGCGTTTGCTGCTCAAACACGCCCTGCAGATGCGTTTGTTGCGCGCTGATCTGGAACGTGACCTCAAAGACCTGGCGCCCGGGGCATCGGGCACTGCGGGGGACGAGGAGCGGATTTCAATTGCCGTCAATGCCGACAGCATCGCAACCTGGGCTGTTCCGGCGCTCAGCCGTCTGGCGCGTCAGGGTCTGGGCCTGGAGATCATCACCGACGACCAGGATTTCACGATTGAATGGCTGCGTGAAGGGCGGGTGCTGGGCTGTGTGACCACCGTCAAGCAGGCTTTGCGAAGTTGCCGATTGGTGCCGCTGGGCGCCATGCGCTATGTGGCTGTGGCGCAAGCCGATTACGCCGCCGCACATTGTCCGCAGGGATTGTCGCCGCATAATTTTCGCGCTTTGCCCTTTGTTGCCTTTAACCGCAAGGATGACTTGCAGTGCGAATTCGTCGGGCGTGTGCTCAAACTGCAGCAAGTCGCCTTGCGTCAGCTCTATGTGCCCAGCTCAGAAGGACAGGTACGCGCTATCCTGGATGGATGGGGCGTGAGCGTGGTGCCCGAACTGTTGGTGCGTGAGCATCTGCGAGATGGGCGTTTGGTGGACATCGCGCCCGGCCACGCACTGCCGGTCGAGTTGTATTGGCATTGCTGGAATTTGGACTCTGTGGTTCTAGACGCGCTGAGCAGCGCCCTGACCTCGGCCGCCACTGCGGCCCTGGGTTGAGTCCACTGCGCCTTAGCGCACCAGCAGCACCGGCACCTGGCAGTGGGCCAGCACCTGGGTCGCGACAGATCCCATTACCAGATTGATCAGGTTGCTGTGCCCGTGTGAGCCCATGATGAGCAGATCAAACTTTCCGCTGTCGGCGAGTTTCGCAATGCTCAGGCCGGCCGGCCCGGTCTTCCAGCTGCCTTTGGCGTCAATGCCGTGGCGCAGCAGGAACTTCGCTACCGGCGCGAGCACTTTTTCGGCTTCTTCAGCGTAGTACTTGTCGACGATTTCCTTGCCAACGGCGGCACGCGCCCGCGGCGGCAGCAGCGGTTGCACCGTGAAGACGGTGTATGCGTTGCTGGGTGTGAACAACTCGTTATGGATGGCCAGGTAGGCCAGCATTTTCTTGGTGTAGCGGCTGCCATCGACGGCGAGAAGTATCTTCATGTCAGGGCCTCTCTTGGAAAATCACAGTGTAGCGGTACAAGGGCTTAAAGCTCAATTATCAGGGTGGGTTGGAACGCGGCTTGCTCGTTCTTTCTGGCATAGCCCAGCGGGTTGGCAACGACGCGGCAACCGTTCTTCACATAGTCGCTCGGTGCATGCAGATGACCGTGCAACCACAGTTGGGCGTGCGCCAGCCAGTCATCGAGTGCGTTGCAAAATCCGGCACTGCCGGGCGTGAGTCCATAGCGCGGATCGCTGCTTTGCAGACTGGGTGCGAAATGTGTCACAACCACGGTCTTGCCCTGAAACGGTGGCAGCAGGGCTTTGCTCAGCCAGTCTTGGCATAGCAGCGCCTGTTCACGCACCGCGGGCGCCAGCATCGGCATACCACTACGCGTGCTGGCGGTTTTTTTGAGATAGTAATTGGCGGCGCGAAACGCCTTGTCGCGCGCCTTGAGTTGCTGCGCCAGCAGATTGGCCGTCGCGTTGTTGCCGGGCGCCGGGGCGAGTGCATCAAAGTCGCTCCACAGCGTGGTGCCGATAAAGCGCACCGGTTGGTCGCCTGGGTCGGGCAGCGTGACGATCTCGCGCTCAAGCCAGGTGATGCCCAGGCGATGACAGGTTTCGCGCAGGCAGTCGTGTGCTTCATCGAAGTCGAGTGCATCGTATTCGTGGTTACCCGGGACGAACAGCACCGGTGTCGGCCAGCCGTGGCGGGGCGAGAAGCGGCTCAGCCCAAAGTCGCGCAGCGGTGACGCGCTCAGCAGCGAGCCGGCCTGGTAGGAGCCGATGTCGCCGGCCAGTACCAGAAGGTCCGCGCCGGGTGCTGGCGTAGCCACCCACTGTGGGTGTACTTCGAGGTGCAGGTCTGACAGCAGCTGAATCTTCATGCTCAGGCGAGGAAGACCGATTGCGCCAGCGTCAGGATGCTCGTGCGCAGCCACTGGTGCGCGCTGGCGCGGTGCACGCGGTGGTGCCAGAGTGCGTCAACGTGAACCGGCGGTACCGAAAACGGCAGCTCCCGCAATACCAACTGGTCTGACATACCGGTGCCGTTGACAAAATGTCGCGGCAGTACTGTCAGCAGGTTGGAGTGCGTCACAACCTTGCCGGCGGTGAAGAACTGGTTGACGGTGACCACAACGCGGCGCTCGTGCCCTAATACGGCCAGGGCCTCGTCAACAAAGCCGAACGGCCGACCCGAAAAACTCACCAGCAGATGGCGCGCGGCGCAATAGCGTTCCAGCGTCAGTGGTTCGTTCGCCAGCGGGTGTTCGCGCCGCATCACGCACACGTATTCGCCGCTGTAAAGACGCTGGTGGCTGAAGGCGACGGTCTCGCCCGCCTGTTCGCGTGCGGTCAGGTCGGCGAATGCGGCCGGAAAGTAGCCGATCGCAAGGTCCGCCACTTCCTCGTCGAGTAGACGACGCGGATCGCGCGTGGTCAGTGGTACCACGCGGATCGAGACGCCGGGCGCATCGCGGTCCATGATTTCGATCAGCCCCGGAATCAACTGGGCTGCGGTGGCGTCCGCCATGGCCAGCACAAAGATGGTGTTGGCTTGCGCCGGTACAAAATTGCTTGGCGCAAGCACCTCCTGCAAGGCGCGTAGCGCTTCGCGCACGGCTGGCCAAAGCGCCAGCGCGCGAGGCGTTGGGGTCATGGTCTGGCCGCTGCGTTTGATCAGTTCGTCGCCTACGGCCTCACGAAACCGTCGCAACGCATTGCTGACCGCCGGTTGTGTCAGTGCGAGTTTGTGTGCTGCCCGCGTCAGGCTGCGTTCTGTCATCACTTCGTCGAAAACGCGAAGCAGGTTGAGATCAAGGGTGCGGAAATTAAGTGGGTTCACGGGTAATTAATCACCATTGTGAATAGATTGAATCACAGATATAAAGTTGAAACATATTGGTGTAAACCCTAATATGCTGCCACGACCCGGCCTTGGAGGCAGGGTATTGAAGCAAGGAATTCATCATGACCAGCTATATTCAGCCCAGTTTTCCCTCCAGGCATCTTGGCGTGGTTCGTGTCGAAGCGGCCATCGGAACGGTGCGCACGCTACGCAAGGAATTCGACAGCACCCGAAGCCTGAGCGTCATGTTGCTGGCCGCCATGGTGTCGGCCCTCGTGGTGGTGGCCGACCAACTGATTGAGACCTGGGCCGATGGTCATCTGCTGGCAGCGTGGGTTGCTCTGTGGCTGATTGGGTTTGTCGCGCTGGCTATGTTTGCTGCGCCAGCACGACGCTTGGCCGCCAGTGTCGTGGACGCGCTGAACGCCTGGTCCGCGCGCGCCGCTATGGCCAGGGCCGATGCCCGCCTGTGGAAAATCGCCGAGGCCGACCCGCGTGTGATGGCCGATCTGAATGCCGCGTTGGCGCGCAACGAGCGCTGATCAGCTCGCACTCGCGCAACAAAAAAGCCACCGTCTCGGTGG
>CAITXW010000514.1 GCA_903896425.1 uncultured beta proteobacterium
CAGCCTGGCCCAGTTGCGCCGCATTTTCTACATGGCAGGTTTGAACGTGCGCATCGGCTCCATCGACCCGGCGATCAAGAAGCACACCCTCTTTGAGTTGCCCAATGGCGAGAGCATTGTGCTCGAGCCGGTGATCCGGGGTCGGCGCCGCCTCGGACTCAAGGATTTTGATCCCTGCACCATTCTGCTCAACAACGACCTGAGCACCGGCGTACCCGGCATTCTGGAAGAACTGCACGAACAGTATCTGCTGCCACCGCTACAGGCCGGTGGCTCGATCCGGCGCAAGAGCAAGCATTTCAAGTGCTACGAGGAAGTGGCCAAGCGCCTGGGCAAATTGCTCGGTGTTGATCCCTGGTTGATCACACCGATTTCGGCGCGCTGCGGTGAGCCCAAGCCGAGCGAAGGCGGTGAGATGGAGCGCCTGGCCAGCCAGGTCGACGCCGTACTGGCCAAAGTCCGGCGCAAATACAAGGAATACGGCATCAAGGACAAACCCTTTGTTGTGCTGAAAGCGGATATGGCAGGGCAGGGTGCGGGGGTCGTCATGCTGCGCGATGCCAAAGACCTGGATGTCCTGCAACAAAAAGTGCGAGACCTTTCGTGCGGCGCCGATGCCGCTCAGAGCATTCCTGACATCCTGATCCAGGAAGGCGTTCCGAGCTGCGAGCGACTCGATGACGCTGAGGCCGAACCGGTGGTGGTCATGATGGACCGTTACGTGGTGGGTGGTTTCTATCACATGCATGCGCAGCGTGACATCAACGCGAACCTGGACGCACCGGGCCTGAGTCTTGTGCCGCTGGCGTTTGAGCAGAGCGCGCGCCTGCCGCAACCCGGCAGCAAACCAGGTGCCAGTGTCCCGAATCGCTTTTACATGTACGGTGTGGTGGGACGTCTGGCCATGCTGGCGGCCAGCTACGAGCTCGAAGCGACCGATCCGGACGCGGCGCATTACGAATGAGCAGGGCAGCATCCAAATCGTCGCTCACTGCACTCACGCTGGGCGCCATTGGCGTTGTCTACGGTGACATCGGTACCAGCGTTTTGTACGCGGTCAAGGAAGTATTCGGCTCCGGCCATGTTCCCTTCACCCATGAGAACGTGTTTGGCATCCTGTCGATCTTCTTCTGGACCTTGACGGTCATCGTCTCGATCAAGTACGTCACGCTCGTCTTGCGTGCCGACAACAACGGCGAGGGCGGCTTGGTGGCCATGCTGGCGCTGGCCTCGCAGTCGGTCAAGGATAAGCCGCGGCTGCGCCATGTGCTGCTGCTGATCGGCATCTTCGGTACCTGCTTGTTTTACGGCGACGGCGTCATTACGCCGGCGATCTCCGTGCTGTCGGCAGTCGAAGGCCTGGAAGTGGTATCTCCCGCCTTCAAAAAGTATGTGATTCCGCTGACGCTGGTCATCCTGTTTGGGTTGTTCTTTGTGCAAAAGCGCGGCACCACGGGCATTGGCAAGTTCTTTGGGCCGATTACGGTGGTCTGGTTTTTCTGCATCGCGGTGCTGGGTGTGGCGCAGATCCTGACCCATCCCGAAATCCTGTGGGCCTTGAGCCCGCATTACGCAGTCCGATTCATCTGGAATAACCCCTACATCACCTTCATCATTCTGGGCGCTGTTGTGCTGTGCGTCACAGGGGGCGAGGCGCTTTACGCCGACATGGGTCATTTCGGCAAGAAGCCGATTCGCATCGCCTGGTTCTCCATCGTCATGCCGGCGCTCACGCTCAACTACTTTGGCCAGGGTGCCTTGCTGCTGAACAACCCGGCGGCGGTGAAGAACCCGTTTTTCATGATGGCGCCGGACTGGGCGCTGGTGCCGCTCGTAGGTCTGGCCACCATGGCCACGGTGATCGCATCGCAGGCCCTGATCTCGGGTGCGTTTTCGGTCACCAAGCAGGTGATTCAGCTCGGTTACCTGCCGCGCCTGCAGGTTCAGCACACCAGCGTCAAGGACACCGGGCAGATCTACCTGCCCTTTGTTAACTGGGGCCTGTTTGTCGCCATCGTGATGGCGGTTGTGATGTTCAAGTCATCCAGCAATCTGGCCGGCGCCTATGGTATTGCCGTGTGTACTGACATGCTGATCACCACCATACTGACTTTCTTCGTGATCCGCTACAGCTGGAACCTGCCCTTGGCGTTGTGCCTGGCGGCCACCAGCTTTTTCTTTGTCGTTGATTTCGCGTTTTGGGCCTCGAATCTGCTCAAACTGTTTGACGGCGGCTGGTTCCCGCTGATGATTGGCGGTGCCATTTTCACCTTGATGATGACCTGGAAGGATGGCAGGCGCCTGATGAACGACAAACTGCGCGCCGATTCCATCGACCTGACCAGTTTTCTGGAAGCGGTGTTTGTCAGTCCGCCGACACGCGTCGAAGGAACGGCGGTGTTTTTGACGGCCGAACCGGGCACCGTACCCAATGCCATGCTGCACAACCTCAAGCACAACAAGGTGCTGCACAAGAACAATCTGTTCGTCACAGTTCGCAACCATGAGGTGCCCTGGATCGGCATGGACAAGCGGCTCGAAGTCGAGTCGCTGGGACACAACTGCTGGCAGGTGATCGTCAACTACGGTTTCAAGGGCGACCCCAATCTGCCCCGTGCGCTGCAACTGATCAAGGGCCGCGGCTGCGAGCTCGATCCCATGACCACCAGCTACTTCCTCTCGCGCGACATCGTCGTCCCGACCATTGGTGGTGGCATGTCAACCTGGCGCGAAAAGCTGTTCTCACAGATGCACCACAACGCCAGCGCCGCCGCCGAATTCCTGAGCCTGCCCAACAACTCGGTGGTGGAACTGGGCTCGAAGATTGAAATATGAAACCTTGTGGGACAGACCGCAGCGACGCGTAGCGCGCAAGCTCTGTCCCCAACTCGAACCGGGATGTCGGAGGCCCACCTTGTGGGACAGACCGCAGCACCGTAGCCCGTATGCAGCGCAGCGGAATGCGGGGTTGGCAGCCGGCAGGTGTCCCCGTATTGCGCCTTCGGTTCCATACGGGCTACGCACCCAACGCGAACCGGGATGTTGGTAATTCATGCGCTTCTTCAAAGATCTGAGCCTGTCCGCCTTCTCCGCCGGTTTCGTCGCCGTGCTGGTGGGCTTCACCAGTTCGGTGGCCATCGTGTTTCAGGCGGCGCTGGCGTTCAAGGCCGGGCCTGAACTCATTACCTCCTGGATGTGGGCGCTGGGCCTGGGCATGGGCCTGTGCACGCTGCTGCCGTCGCTCTGGCTGCGCATGCCGGTGATGGTGACCTGGAGCACGCCGGGAGCCGCGGTGCTGGCCACCGCGGGTCTGGTTGGTGGCTTTACGATGGCCGAGGCGGTTGGTGCTTTCATGCTGTGCGCACTGCTGATCACCTTGTGCGGCCTCACCGGCTGGTTTGAGCGCGTCATGAATCGCTTGCCGATGGCGATTGCCTCAGCGCTGCTGGCCGGCGTGCTGACGCGCTTTGGCCTGCAGGCTTTCATGGCTGCGCAGTCCAACTTGCCGCTGGTACTGATCATGCTGGCGACTTATCTGCTGGGCAAGCGCCTGGCGGCACGCTATGCCGTGCCGCTGACCCTGTTGGTGGCAGTTGCCTTTGTCGCGGCGACCAGCGGTTTTAGCGGCGCCGGCATTGCGCTGGGTCTGGCGCGACCGGTGTTCACCGCGCCGGTCTTTACCATGGGAGCGGCCGTCAGTCTGGCGCTGCCGCTGTTTGTGGTCACGATGGCTTCGCAAAACCTGCCGGGTGTGGCGGTGATACGCGCCACGGGTTATGGCGGCGCTGCCGATGGCGGGCAGGGCGCTGGTATTCCGGTTTCAAAAATTATCAGCCTGACCGGTCTTGCCACGCTGCTGTTGGCACCGTTCGGTGCCTTTGCGCTTAATTTTGGCGCCATCACGGCGGCGATCTGCATGGACAGTGAAGCGCATCCCGACCCGGCGCGACGCTACACGGCAGCGGTTTCCTGTGGCGCCATTTATGTGTTGATCGGACTTTTTGGCGCGGCCATCACCGGTGCGCTGACGGCGTTCCCCAAAGAACTGATTGCGGCCATCGCCGGCCTGGCCTTGCTCGGCACCATCGGTGGCGCGTTGACCACGGCGCTGCGCGATGATCGGCACCGCGAAGCGGCCATCATCACCTTTCTGGTCACGCTCAGTGGCGTCGTTATCGCCGGTGTCGGCTCGGCCTTCTGGGGTGTGCTCGCCGGCGCGCTGGCGCTGTTTGTGCAACAGTACGGCAAATCCCGTTTTCCTGAACAACCCTGAGCCTGTGCCTGCCATGAACCTACTTTTTGTTGCTGATCCGCTTGACTCTTTCAAGATTTACAAGGACACGACGTTTGCCATGATGCGTTCGGCGCAGGCACGCGGGCATCGCATTGCCGTGACCGAGCCGCAGCAGATCGCCTGGGCCTGCGGCGCATCGGTGCAGGCCCAGACCCGCGCCATCGATTTGACCGGTCGTACGCCAGACTGGTACCGGGTTGTCGATAGCGCCGTGCGCTGTCTGAAAGACTTTGATGCCATCGTGATGCGCAAGGACCCCCCTTTTGACAGCGAGTTTTTCTACGCCACGCATTTGCTGGAGCAGGCCGAACGTGAAGGTGCGCGGGTTTTCAACAAGCCGCGCGCACTGCGCGACCATCCGGAAAAACTCGCCATCCTGGAGTTCCCGCAGTTCATCGGACCGACGCTGGTGACGCGTGCGGCCCAGGATGTGCGTGACTTTCACGCCCTGCACAAGGACATTATTCTCAAGCCGCTCGACGGCATGGGCGGCATGGGCATCTTCCGCGTGCGCGAGGATGGGCTCAACCTCGGCGGCATCATTGAAACGCTCAACAAAGACGGCGCCCAAAGCCTGATGGTGCAGAAATTTCTGCCCGAGATCGTCGCGGGTGACAAACGCGTGCTGGTGATTGGCGGCAAGCCGGTTCCCTACTGCCTGGCGCGCATTCCGCAGGGCGGCGAGGTGCGTGGCAACCTGGCCGCCGGCGGTAAGGGTGTGGCGCAGCCGCTGAGCGAACGCGACCGCTTTATCGCCGAGTCACTCGGGCCGATTCTTTTCAGTCGCGGCCTGTTGCTGGTCGGGCTTGATGTGATTGGTGAGAGTCTGACCGAAATCAACGTCACCAGCCCGACCTGTTTCCAGGAGATCTTTGATCAGACCGGGTTCGACGTGGCCGCGATGTTTGTCGAGGCCCTGGAGCAGGCGCTCACGAACTGACAGTCCGGCTCGCAGTGCGCGTTGCTGCAGCGCGCGATGGCGCCGTCAACAAAAACCTGCAGTTCACCCGGCGCCATCGCCACCCAGTCTTCGTTGGTGGTGAGCGGCTCGGTGACCACGATCGCCAGCCGGTCGTCCGGGCCGTTGAGGTCGGCCAGATTGACGTCGATGTCCTCGTCCTTCAGGTGCACTTCGGTAAACGGGTGTTGGCGTAGCACGTAGTAGAGCTTGGTGCTGGCGTGCGCCCACAGCGCCTGGCCGTTGCTCAGCAGAAAATTGAAAGTGCCAAATTTCGCAATCTGCGGCACCAGTTCAGCCAGGGTTCGGCTCAACTCATCGACGCTGGGCACACCGGCGTGCGATTTGGCCAGTTCCTGCAACAGCCAGCAGAACGCCAGTTCGCTGTCGGTGTTGCCGACGGGGCGAAAACTCCCGTGCAGATAGGGCTTGTAGTCTTTCAAATCGCCGTTGTGCGCGAACACCCAGTAGCGGCCCCACAACTCGCGCACAAAGGGGTGGCAGTTCTCCAGCGTGACGGCGCCGACCGTGGCCTTGCGCACATGGGCCACCACGTTGTGGCTTTTGATCGGGTAGCTGCGCAGCATGTTGGCAATCGGCGAGGTCGAGGCGCCTTCGCGGTCCACAAAGTGGCGCACACCCTTGCCGGGCGTGGTGTCATCGCCTTCGAAGAAGGCGATGCCCCAGCCGTCCGCATGGTGGTCGGTGCAGCCGCCGCGCTGCGAAAACCCGGTGAAGCTCAGCGTCAGGCTGGCGGGCAGGTGGCTGTTCATTCCAAGCAGTTGGCACATGCTGCGAGTTTACTGCGCCGCCACTTTGGTCATTGCATCCGTAGCCCGTATGAAGCCGAAGGCGCAATACGGGGACACGCACGGTTTGTTGTAAACCCGTATTGCGCTGCGCTCCATACGGGCTACGCGTCCACGCACTTCGACACTATTGTGTTTTTCCGAGCCGCGTGCCCGCCCGCAGCCGCCAGGCGGCCAGCAGCGCCAGCGCGCACAGGGCTGCCAGCATATAAAAGGTTTCATCGAAAGCCGCCATCCGGCCCGCACTGCTGGTGGCATTGGTCAGCGCATCGCCGTGCGCTGCCAGGCGCCACTCCAGAACGATGCCGCAGATGCTCACGCCGGCGGCGCCACCCAGCGTGCGCATGAAGTTGATGCTGCTGGAGCCCTGGGGCAGCAGGTCCTTGTGCAGGCCACGCAGCGAACCCGAATTGAGCGAAGGCAGGATGAAGCCCAGGCCGATACGGCCCACGATGGCCCAGACCACCAGCAGCCAAAGACCGGTGCTGGGCCCGATGGTGCCCATCAGGGCAAATGAACTCGCCAGCAGGACCAGACCGATGCTCACCAGCAGGTGCGTCGGCTGCCGATCCGACAGGCGACCGACCAGCGGTATCGTGATGCCGAGCATGAGACCGGCGGGCAGCAGCACGGTGCCGACGTGGGAGGGTGACAGCATCAGACCGAGCCGCATGTAGACCGGCAGCAGGTAGGTCGAGCCGAACAACGCCATGCCGTAGATGAAGGCGACGATGCTGCCCATGGCAAAGGGGCGATTGGCAAACAGCGCCAGATTCATCAGCGGCGAATCACCGCCCTGCGCCAGGGCGCGTCCCAGCCGGTGTTGGCGCACGACAAAGCTGAGCATGGCGAGCGCCGCCGCCAGCAACAGCAGCAGGGCTGCCGGGCTGGCGGCGGTGTGCAATTGCACGAGGCCGTTGAGCAGGCAGATGGTGCCGCTGCCGGCCAGCAGCAGGCCAGGCCAGTCCAGCTTGCCGCCGCGCCGGCTTGCCAGGCTGCTGGCCGGTGGTGTGGTTGGCACGTAACGGCGCGCCAGCCAGAGCGAGGCCAGACAAAAGGGAGCGACCATCACGAAAATGGAGCGCCAGCCAAACCAGTCCACCAGCAGACCGCCTACGCTCGGACCGATGGCTGGCGCCAGCACCACGCCCATGCCGAAAATACCGCTGGCGCGGCCCTGCTCGTGCGGCTGGAAGACTTGCACGATGATGATGGCGGGGATCGGCTGCACCACACCCGCTGCCAGCCCGGCCACCACGCGCGCCGCCAGCACCAGTGAAAAATCAGGCGCCAGGCCGCCGACCAGATTGCCCGCGAGCAGGACCAGCATGGTGCCGGC
>CAITXW010000515.1 GCA_903896425.1 uncultured beta proteobacterium
ATCGGCGACATGGCCAACGCGCTCAAGCTCAAGGCCGCCGATACCGTGTTCTCGGGTGTGCAGCGCGTCACCGACAAGGCTGCGTCCACGGCGCAGAGCATCTCCGAAGTGGCGAGCGAGGCGCAGAACGTGGCCAAGAAAGTGCGCAAGGCGGCCAAACCGGCGGCAACCGCTGCTGCTGGCATGGTGGACCCGATGCAACTCTGGGGGTCGCTGACGCAACAGTTCCAGCAGATCGCCGCCAGCGCCATGAAAGACGCGAGCAAGAATACGGCAATCGACATGACGAAGAACATGGCGACCGGCCTGGCCAAGGAAGCTGTCAAGGCGACCAAAAAGGCTGCTTCCAACGCGGTCAAGTCGCGTGTCGCGAAGAAGCCGGTCCGCAAAACCAACCAAGGCTAGCCGCAGCGCTGCCTGCTTGCATCTATGAAGCGGTTTCCTGCGGGTCACGCCACGCATCCGCAGTGGCGCATGGCCGCTGCCCTGGTGCTGGCGCAGCTGCGTGCGCAGATGGCGCTGCCCGACTACGCCACTGCGCCCACGCTGGGGCTGCTCTACATCACCGACCATTACGCGCCACAGGCGCAGGAAATCCTGGAATACCTGAGTGCCGAACTGCCTGAGGTGACCGACTGGGCCGGCACGGTGGGCGTCGGTGTGGCGGCCAGCAACGTCGAGTATTTCGATCAGCCGGCGCTGGTACTCATGCTGTGCGAACTGCCGAGTGATCAGTACCGCGTGTTCTCCGGTGTGGCGCCGCTGGGTCTTGGTTTCGATGCACATTCGGCCCTGGTACACGCCGATCCCGACACCCCCGATCTGGGCGAACTCATCAACGAGATGGCGGCGCGTACCGCCAGCGGTTATCTGTTTGGCGGCCTCTCGGCCAGCCGTTCGCAGACGGTGCAGTTTGCGGTCGGCGGCAATGGCAATATCAAAGGGCAGGGTGGCGCCAGCGGCGTTTTCAGCGGAGGCCTGAGCGGTGTGGCCTTTGGCGAGCAGGTCAATCTGGTTTCGCGCGTGACGCAGGGTTGCCTGCCGACTTCCAGAGCCTATCGCGTCAGCGCGGCTGAGAGCAACGTGGTGAACCTGCTCGATGACGAGCCGGCGCTCGAGGTGCTGCTGCGTGAACTTAAGGTCTCGCTGGAGCAACCCGAGCAGGCGCTGCAAGCCGTGCGCGCTACGCTGGTCGGTCTCTTGCAGCGCGACGAACAGGGTGATGGCGTGGTGGTGGCACGCACCGGCAATTTCGGCAGCGACGTGCTGGTGCGCCACATCATCGGACTGGACACGGCACGTGGCGCGATTGCCGTCTCCGAGCAGGTCAGAACCGGCATGGAACTGGCTTTTTGCCAGCGCAATGTGCAGGCTGCGCGCGCCGATCTGATGCGGGTTTGCGCTGAGATCCGCGAGGAACTCGAACCCGAAGATTTACCGATGGAAGCGCTCACGGCACAGGCGCCGCTCAGTGCGCCGGCAGCGGCGCAGCGTATCGTCGGAGCGGTTTACGTCAGCTGTTCCGGGCGCGGCGGTCCGCATTTTGGCGGCCCCAGCGCCGAACTGCAGATCGTGCGCCGCGCGCTGGGCGACGTGCCGCTGGTGGGTTTCTTTGCCGCCGGCGAGATCGCGCGCAATCACCTGTACGGTTACACCGGGGTGCTGACGGTGTTTGTTGGTTACTGAGATGGCGGCAGGCGGCAGCGGACGTTTCGGGTGTCGCTGGCGCCGGACGCGATACGTTACCGATCAGGCGTGGGTTTTTGTCGCAACCTCCAGGCAAAGCGCTGCCAGTGGCACGGCTTGGATATCCGCGTGCAAGGGAAAGGTCTCCTGCCCCGGATAGACCACCAGTTTGCG
>CAITXW010000516.1 GCA_903896425.1 uncultured beta proteobacterium
GAATGGTTGCTGCGAGGTGGCCAGACTGGAGTCGGTCAATACCACCACCACCATGTTGAAGGTCTCGGCGATCTTGCGCGCTGTGAGGATGGCGTAGAAACATTCTTCGATCGTGCCCGGCGCCATCACCACCTTGGGCGCATCGCCGTGGCTGCCAAAAATAGCGGTCATCAGGTCGCCCTGTTCCATCTTGGTGGGCTGCCCGGTGCTGGGGCCGCCGCGCATCACGTTGACTACCACCAGCGGAATCTCGCCCATGACGGCCAGGCCAATGGCTTCCTGCTTGAGCGAGTAGCCGGGGCCGGATGTGATCGTGATCGTGCACTTGCCGGCGTAGGAAGCGCCGATGGCAAAGGCGCAGGCGGCAATTTCGTCTTCGGCCTGGTGCACCATGCCGCCCACATTCTCGAACACTTCCGACAGGTAGTGCGAGGCTGAGGTGGCCGGCGTGATCGGGTACATGGCGCAGATTTCCATGCCCGATGCCAGCACGCCCAGCGCCAGCGCGGTGTTGCCGTTGACCACGATCTGAGCTTCGGTGGCGCGCTTGGCCGGGATGCTGTAGCAGAAGTCCAGGTTCGCTTCGGCCCACTTGTGACCGGCTTCGAGCAGCATGATGTTGGCGTCGACTATGCGCTGGTCCTTCTTGCCGAAGGTTTGCACGATCTGATCGACGGCGAGTTTGATTTCGAGGTCGTAGATCTGGCACATCATGCCCAGCGCAAACATGTTCTTGCCGCGCTTGGCATCGGCCACCATGGTGCGGCAGACCTGCTCCATCGGGATCTCGTAGACCTTGTAACCGGCCGCCTTGAGCTTGTCGTGGGCTTCGATGTAGGAGGCCACGACCTTGGGGTCTTTGTGCTCGCGCCACATGCTCTCGAGCAGGATGATGCAACCGGGTTTGAGTTCCTTGGCGCGCACGCGCCCCAGCAGCACCTGCTCGTTGAAGGCCACTACCAGGTCGGTCTCGTCGCCGCCGTTGGTGATGTATTCCGAGCCGATGCGGATGCGGTTGCCGCTGGCGCCAGCGACGCTGCGCGCGGGCGGTCGGATTTCAGCCGGAATGATTTCGGTGGTCCAGATGCCGTTGCCCATCTGCGCCGCGATGGCGCCCAGTGACTGCCCGCATTTCTGCGCACCTTCGCCGGAATCGCTGATGATTTCAACGATGTGCTCCTTGAGCTGGACCCGTTTCTTGGTGGCGGCAGTTGCCTTGGTCTGGCGCGGCGCTTTTGCGGCCGGCTTTTGCTTCAGTGTTGTTTGATTCATGCTGTGTTCCGTAAACGCTGACTAGGCAACCCGCACGCGCGCGAAATTGCGCTCCCGCGTGTCGATTCCAAACAAGGTGGCACCACCGCTGGCGTAGGGCAGGGATTCGTCGCGGATGCCCAGGTAACGCTTCATGGCGCGTGCGGCCTTGCGTCCTGCGCCCATGGCTTCGATCACTGTGGCGGCACCGGTGACGATGTCACCGCCGGCAAAGACACCCGTGATGGAGGTGGCCAGGCTGTCGTCGGTCGCGATATAGCCCCACTTGTTCAACTTGAGCCCGGAGGTCTGGCCCATGATCGGATTGGCGTTGGTGCCGATGGCGTAGACGATCAGATCGGTTTCGAAATCAAATTCGCTGCCCGCCACCTGAACCGGCCGGCGCCGGCCTGACTCGTCGGGCTCGCCGAGTTCCATGCGCACGCAGCGCATGCCGCGCACATTGCCCTTGCCGTCGTCGAGCACCGCGATCGGATGGGTCAGCCAGTGGTACTCGACGCCTTCCTGTTCGGCGTGGTGCACTTCTTCGGCGCGGGCCGGCGCTTCGGTGCGCGAGCGCCGGTAAATGCAGTACACCTTCTCGGCGCCGAGACGGATCGAGACCCGCATCGCGTCCATCGCGGTATTGCCGGCGCCAACCACGGCCACGCGCTTGCCAATCGGCAGTGGCGTGTCGAAGTTGGGGAAGTCACGTGCGCGCATCAGGTTGCAGCGCGTCAGCAGTTCGTTGGCTGACAGGACGCCATTGAGCGAATCACCGGGGATGTTGAGCATGGTCGGGTAGCCGGCGCCGACGCCAACGAAGACGGCGTGATAGCCCAGCTCATCGACCATCTGCTCAATCGTGAACAAGCGTCCGACCAGGGTATTGCACTCGAACTTGACGCCGAGTTTCTTCAGGTTGTTGATCTCGGCGTCGATCACATCATTGGGCAGGCGGAAGTCGGGGATGCCGTATTTCAGAACGCCGCCGGCCTGATGGAAGGCTTCGTAAACCGTGACGTCGCAGCCGGCCTTGGCCATGTCGGCAGCGCAAGCCATGCCGGCCGGTCCCGAGCCCACAACGCCAACGCGGAAGCGGTTCGGTTCGATGTGCGGGATGTTGACCCAACCCTCTTTGATCGCGGTGTCACCGACAAAGCGCTCAAGCCGGCCGATCGCCACTGCTTCGAGTGACTCGCCAACGGTGCAGACGCCTTCGCACTGGTTTTCCTGAGGGCAGACGCGACCGCAGATGGCAGGCAGCAGACTGGTCTCGGTCAGGATGTCGTAGGCGCCGCGCAGATTCTTCTCGCTGATCTTCTGGATGAAGCCCGGGATGTTGATGCCGACCGGGCAACCCGAGATGCAGGGTTGGTCCGGGCACATCAGGCAGCGATCGGACTCACGCAGGGCTTCTTCGAGGTTGTAGCCGCAGGCCACTTCTTCAAAATTCTTGGCCCGAACCAGCGGGTCCTGTTCGCGCATGGGTGTGCGATCCTGCGGAATGGATCGAATCGTTTTCTTCTTTGCCATCTGCTTATCCTCTAGCGATTGTTCAAGTCTGCACGCATGAACTACCCGGAGCCGAATGCATCGAATCCGGGAAGCAATAAATCAACTTAACCTTTGGATGTGTCCGTGACCGGTGGTTTGGTCATGCGGCAACTATCGGACCAGCGCTCGTGCGCTGCTTTTTCGACCGTGGTGTAACGCTGCAGGCGCAGCATCAGGTCATCAAAATCAACCAGATGGCCGTCGAAATCTGGTCCGTCAACACAGGCGAACTTGACCTCGCTGCCGACCTTGACGCGGCAGCCCCCGCACATGCCGGTGCCGTCGACCATGATCGGATTGACGCTGACCATGGTCTTGATCTTGGCAGCGCGCGTGGCATCGGCGCTGGCTTTCATCATCACCGGTGGGCCAATGGCGACAACCTCGTCGATGTCGTCGTGCTTGTCCATGGCGAGTTTGATACCGTCGGTGATCATGCCCTTGATGCCGGCCGAGCCGTCATTGGTGCACAGGATGAGTTCGTCACAGCAGGATCGAAACTTTTCTTCCCAGAACACCAGATCCTTGTTGCGAAAACCCAGAACGGCGATCACATAGGCGCCGGCTTCCTTGAAGCCTCTGGCCTGCGGAAAGATCGGCGCCACACCGAGGCCACCACCAACGCACACCACTTTTTTGGCGTGGCTGATCGGGCTCGGAATGCCCATGGGGCCAACGAGGCCGTAGAGCGTTGTGCCGACGCGGCATTCCTGCTGCATCTGTTTGGTGGTTTTGCCAACGGCCTGGATCACGAGGGTGATGGTGCCTTTTTTGGCATCGAAATCGGCGATGGTGAGCGGTATGCGTTCGCCATGTTCGTTCAACATAACGATCACAAACTGACCTGGTTTGGCGGCTTTGGCCATCATGGGATGGCGCACCTCCAGCAGGTAGGTGACGTCGGAGAAATCCTCACGAGTCACGATCTCGAAATTCGACATTGCTTTACCTTCCTACTCGGTCAGCGTGCGCCGACCGCTATTTGTTGGAATCACTTCGCATCCGCCGCCACGTGATGCTCTCAACGTGGTCCGAGGGAGTTTCAGGCTTGGGCTGAAAGTGCTGTTTGATTTGAATCAAACATCCAAGACAAACAGGCGAGGGTATTCGCGTACATCAAAAAAGTAGCGGTATCAGCCACCAGCTTTTTTTCTTGTACGCAGCCCATTGCGGGTAGCGCGACATGCTGGCTTCCTTCATCGCCATGTTGACGGCAAAGAGCCCAAGCCAGACCCAGCTCAGGATCAGCACCGGAAACCAGTGCCACACCATCATGGCGAAGCTGGCGTAAATCATCATTTCACCCAGGTAATTGGGATGGCGAATCCAGCGGTGCATGCCGTCAGTGATGAGACCGCGCTGGACGCGCAGCGTGAAAAACTTTTGCGCGTCGGCCGCGATCATGATGACAGAGCCGATCATGCACAGGCTGATGCACAGCGCAAACCAGGCGATGTCGGGCAGGGGGTAATGCGGCTGCGAGGTGCCAGAAATCAGCAGCCAGCCGAACACCCAGTACGGCCCGAGTACTGCTGCGAAAGCGTTGATGCCGGCGCCGATGGTGATTCTGATCTGCCAGTTGGGATCGGGGAAAGCCAGGTCCTTGATCAGCCAGATCAGGCCGTAGCTGCCGTGTAGGGCCAGGTAGACCCAGGCTGCGGTGGAAGTGTTCTGGTAATAGGCGATCAGCAGGCCAAAGAAGATGAAGCTGCCGGCCTTCTGAAAGTTGACGACCCAGGAAAACTTCCACGGTCGCGGCCCACCCAGAAAGTCCTTGGACAGGTAATCGTTGACTCGCCGCATCGTAACGGCCCAGGCCGGTGCCGGTGTTGCAGACGGCGTGTCGGATTTCGCTGTGAAAGTCATGGTGGTTCCTTTCAAATCATGGGTTGAATATTAGCGGGGTTTGACTACAGCAGCACGACAATTGGCTTGTGGCCAATAATGGCTGCCAGCGCGGCCAGTCTCAGACATCTTCCTATTTTGATTTTCAATCCCTCATGCGTTTCGAATCAGCAGAGCAGAAGCGAACTTTTCGCGGAATTATTTTGATTTCAGTTGTCGTGTTGCTCTTCGCTATCACGGATGCCATTTCGAAATACCTGACCCGTTTCTATCCGGTCACCAATATTCTCTGGGCGCGCTATCTCGCGCACACCGTGTTGATCGTTGTACTGATGGGGCCGCGCCTGGGCTGGCGCCTGGTGCGAACCGCGCGCCCCGGCATCCAGATTCTTCGTGGAATACTGTTGCCCATCTCCTCGCTGTTCTTTGTGCTTGCCGTGAAGTACATGCCGGTTGCGGAGGCCAGTTCCATCACCTTTATTTCTCCGATGCTGATCACGCTGATGTCGGTTGTCTTTCTCAAGGAGAAGCTTGGACGCGGTCACAGCGTGGCCATTGTTTCAGGCTTTCTGGGCGTGCTCATCATCATTCGCCCCGGCACTGGCGTATTTGCCTGGGCTTCCCTGTTTCCGTTGGGGTGTGCTTTGGCGATGAGCAGTTATCAAATGCTGACGCGTCGAATTGCCGGTCTGGAGAGCGTTTACACGTCAATTTTTTATGCCGGATTCTTCGGTCTGTTGTTTTTCAGCCTGAGCTTGCCCTTTGCCTGGACGGCGCCGCAAAACGCGTTCCACCTCGGGCTGCTGGCCTTGGGTGGTGTTCTCGGGGTGTCCAGCCACCTGATTTTGATCAAAGCCTACGACTGCGCCTCGGCCTCCCGCCTGGCGCCGTTTACCTACAGCCAGTTGGTTTGGGTCACGGTCATCGGCTATCTGGTCTTCGGCAACTTTCCAGACCTCTGGTCGTTGCTTGGCATCACGATTCTTGCCGCAGGCGGAATCTACCTCGCGACCCATCTGCGTCGCGCATAGACGCAGGTCCTGACAGAACCAGGTTCAATCGCTGTGCTGGGGTTCGGAATCAAACCCGCTCCAGAATCAGCGCAATCCCTTGCCCGACGCCGATGCACATGGTGCACAGCGCGTAGCGGCCACCGCTTTCGTGCAACTGGTTGACCGCAGTGGTTGCCAGTCGCGCGCCCGAGGCACCCAGCGGATGGCCCAGTGCAATCGCACCGCCCCAGCGGTTCACACGCGCATCGTCATCCTGCAGACCCAACTGGCGCAGCACGGCCAGGCCTTGCGCGGCAAAGGCTTCGTTGAGTTCGATCACGTCGATTTGCGCCAGCGTCAACCCGGTCAAGGCCAACACTTTTAGCGTGGCCGGTGCCGGGCCGATGCCCATGACGCGTGGCGCAACGCCGGCCGTGGCCATGCCGACGACGCGCGCTTTCGGTGTCAGTCCGTTTTTGGCAGCGCTCTTTTCATCGGCCAGCAGCAGGGCGCAAGCGCCGTCGTTGACACCGCTGGCGTTGCCGGCGGTCACCGTGCCATCGGCGCGTACGATCGGCTTGAGTTTGGCCAGTGCTTCCAGACTGGTGGTGCGCGGGTGTTCGTCCTGGTCGACGATGACGGGGTCGCCCTTTTTCTGCGCCAGACTGACCGGCGTGATCTCGCGCGCCAGATGGCCGGCCTGCTGCGCAGCGACCGCCTTCATCTGGCTGGCCAGTGCCATCTTGTCCTGCGCTTCGCGTTCAATTTTGTATTCGGTTGCCACGTTCTCGGCCGTCTCGGGCATGGAATCGACGCCGTATTTTTCCTTCATCAGTTTGTTGACGAAGCGCCAGCCGATGGTGGTGTCATAGACAGCGTTGTTGCGGCCAAAGGCGCTGTCCATCTTGGGCATGACAAAAGGCGCCCGGCTCATGCTCTCGACACCACCGGCGATCATCAGTGTGGCTTCGCCGCTGCGGATGGCGCGCGCCGCCGTGCCGATCGCATCAAGCCCTGATCCGCACAGGCGGTTGATGGTTGCGCCGGGCACATCGACTGGCAGGCCAGCCAGCAGCGAGGCCATGTGAGCCACGTTGCGGTTGTCTTCACCAGCCTGATTCGCGCAGCCGAACAGCACGTCGGTGAGGGAATGCCAATCCACGCCAGGGTTGCGCGCCATCAGCGCTTTCAGCGGGATGGCGCCAAGGTCGTCGGTGCGCACGTTGGCCAGGGCGCCGCCGTAGCGGCCGAAGGGGGTGCGAATCGCATCGCAGATATAGGCTTGGTTCATGGTGCTCGGTTCTTTCAAGTAGTCAACAAGGTTGTCAGACCAGCGATGCGTTGCTGGCAGAAATCTCGGCCCACGGGGGTATGCTTATTGGGGATTGAAGCAAGTGCAGGGTGGCCGGAGAAAGCATACAAAGATTGTCGATTATTTTTCGCTGCCGGTATTTTGTTGCTAGACTGTGAGCCTTGTGGGGGGGTAGCTCAGCTGGGAGAGCGCTGCGTTCGCAATGCAGAGGTCGTGAGTTCGATCCTCATCCTCTCCACCACAGAGTTTTAAGTCCTTGTCACCATTGGCAGGGCCTTGTTTTTCGTAGGTTTTACCTTGTTTTGCTACAAGCGGACGCTACAAGCGTCCTCCCTACGGATGACAGCATACCTCCAGCGCCGGGGCTTTGGCCTCACATTCAGAATTGCCGTGCCAACAGACCTGCGTAAGCGTGTCGGTGGTAGGGAGATAACAAAAGCCCTCAAGACCACCGACAGGTTGGTCGCAATACCTCTGGCCTTATCATTGGCGGCACAAGCAAAGGTGCTGTTTAACGAATTGCGAGGTCGGATGGGTAAGAAGACTGAGGTCGATTCAATCGAAACTGGGTACACCCTCACCTACGACTTTGATGACTCTGGGAAGGTCAAAACGCTAGCAATTCAAGCCGAGCCACACGAGACGGAATCTGCCGTCGCTGCCGGGGCTGCAATGATGTTGGCGATGGCACAGTCTGGACCGCGACAGACGATGCCCGCTCCCATCGAAATTACTCAACATGAACCCCAGCAGGGCGCATGGCAGACAACCCCAACATTCAAGGCCGTTGTGGACGACTTCTTGGCAAAGTATGCCAAGAAGAACAAGTCGGCCATGCTGAAGAAGCACCTGCAGGCGCTACCCATGCTGTTGGAAGTGGTCGGAGACAAGCCAATTACTGACATCAAGCAAGGCGACATCAACAGG
Source organism: uncultured beta proteobacterium (assembly GCA_903896425.1). Classification (GTDB taxonomy): domain Bacteria; phylum Pseudomonadota; class Gammaproteobacteria; order Burkholderiales; family Burkholderiaceae_C; genus Rhodoferax. The sequence goes on from CAITXW010000516.1 coordinate 7,885, forward strand.
TTTTTTGAACTCTTGGGTCGATTGCCTCCGCAATGGGCTGCGGAGTGCCGAAGGATGAAGCTGACTATTTTTGAACTCGCTGAACTGGAGCACGAGGAGACTATTGGCCCGAAAACTTTTGACGCCACTTATGTGAGTTGCGTGCGGCCTTTCTTGAAAGCTGCCCGAAAAGATTGGCAGGATTTGGGATTTCCTTTAGGGCCAAGCACCGATGGGGTCGAGTATGTTGGTGATCGGGAAGAGGGGGGATACAAGCAACGCGCCCTTAAGCCCGCTGAGTTGGGTCGTTTGTTCGGTGGGGCTGAAATGGAGATATTCGCCCACGATGCCAAGAAAGCCCATTTCTACTGGCTCCCGCATCTGGGGCTCTTCACAGGAGCACGGGTCAATGAGCTTTGCCAATTGAATCCCCAAGTCGATATTTTCATGGACGCCGACACAAAGACGTGGTGTCTCAATATATCGAAGGACACAGCGGCCGACGAGAGAATAAAGAAGTCTGTAAAGACCGGCGAGGCGCGAAAGGTTCCAATTCACAAAATGTTGCTTGAACTGGGCTTCTTGGAGTACGTCGAGCGAGTCAAAGCGGCGGGTGCGAAATTGCTGTTTCCTGAATGGAAACCCATAAACCGGCGGGCAAGTGGGGAAGCTGAGAAGTGGTTTCGACAACTGCTTCGCGACACCGAGTTGCGCGATGAAACGCCAGGACTGCGCTTACTTGGGATGCATATTTTTCGGCACACACTGCTCACCTACGGCGTGATGCAAGAGCCGGCATTGGGCTTGTTTGGCATTACTGGTCACGCTCAAGGCGACATACCGATCCCGGTCACTGGCGCAGCAAGGGGTTACCTTACAGCTTCGCTGATCAGTCCCCTGGACTCAAAGTCTGCACTGTTGAATCAGTTGGACTACGGCTTGGACTTTTTCAAGCCAATCACAGTTTGAACGCTTCCTCTGGGGCACTTCTTGTGTAGGACGTTTATGCAGCGAGTGCGGTCACGACCACGTGCCATCAGGTGGCGATTTTTCATTGTTTAGTTGTACGTTCATACCCGCTTTGTGCTAACCTTTGCCCCATGAGTGCCGTACTATCACCGATCGTTTCCGAGTTCGAGACCGAAGAACAGGAAGCCAGCTACGACCAATGGTTTCGCGCCAAGGTTGAGGAAGCCTTGCAGAGCGAAAAACCACGCCTGCCACACGATGCCGCCATGGCCAAGGTTCAGGCCATGCTCGAAGAACGCCGCAAAGCTCGTGCAAACAGTTCGCTGGTCTGAAGAGGCGACCACCGACTTGGTGGAAATCATCGACTACATTGAACAGCGTAACGCCTCAGCGGCGCAAAGCCTTCTTTCCGCCATCGTGCAATCGGCTGAGAATTTGCCACTTATGCCGTTTTTATTCCGGCCTGGTCGCGTGGCTGGTACGCGGGAGCACGTTGTGCATCCAAACTACATCGTGGTGTATCAGGTCGGCACCGATGTGATCGACATTCTGCGGGTTCTGCACTCACGCCAACAATACCCATGACCCGACATAAAGCGCGGGGATGCTTCACGGCGGTATGCAAGCGCATTACCGCTGAAGGCTCAATGGGTGCGTGACGCCGTCCAATTTGCTTGGCAATCAGGGTGGCGTCACATCGCGTCATAGACTCAGACTGCGATGATCTTTCAAAAATTTAATCCAGTCGAGGCCCTGCAGCGTCAGGATGTAGCCAAAATTCCTCGGTGGGTTGAACTGAGTCAGAGTCGGGCGACCAAATCCCTGGAAGAGTTGAGGCTCGAGAACGCACACTGGTTCGCTCAACCGATGGCTTTCGAGTTGACGGCCCCAACGCTGTGGCTAATCAACACGGAGTTGACCCGACGAGGTGTTGCGCCACAGTGGCGTGGTGTGCCGAGATTTGTCCAACGAGCACCACCGCCACCTGCTGATCCGCGTAGTAAGGCGCCGCGTCGAATTGGCGATGTTGGGCAGAAAAACCTTATGAAACGGTGGATTGATCTTGAGTGGCTCAGGGTCGTCTTAGGCTCGGCGCACGTGACCAAGAAGAAAGGGTGGCAGGACGTTTTTGCGGAAGATTTGAAACGTGCTGTGGTGGCTTTTTCCAAGGTTAACGCTATGCAGTCACACGGTGGCGGTAAGTACGGAACACAACCCGCGCATGAGGTGATGCTCGTTTTGAGTATTCCAAAGTTCCACAGGCTTGGGCTGACAGGACTCATCGACCGCGATGCCGGCGAGTTGGTTCGCAACATGGAAAAAAGAGTCAGGACGCGATTGAGACCGCGCCTTGAGCTTTTAATGGAGCGCCCGGCCTTTGCCTTGACCTCAGCAGAAGTGGAGCGACGAATCATGTATTGCGAGGCCATCGAACTGGCCGTCGGCAGCCCAACGGCTGCGGCAACACTGTTTCGTTGGATGACAGGGGAAGCAGTGACCCGACAAACCATGCAAGAAATGCGCTGCAAGATCGCAGAACAGTGCGGATTAACGACTAGGGCATGGCGAGCAATCCGACCTAAATAGATTTATTCTCACCTTATCTAAAGATAAGGTGGGGTTTCTGTGTTCTGCAGCCATCTTTAACTCATTGTAAACAAAGGGTTTTTTCGCTCTAACCTACCTGACAACTTTTGGAATAATCCATCATCCCAACATGACTCTCATGGTTCAGCCCCGGTCCGGGCACCCCCCGGCCGAAGTTCTTCCTATGCCAATCTGCCCAAACACCGAGAATCCCTCGTTGCCAAGTTTTGTGCTGAAGCAGTGATGCGAGTGAACAACCAGTGCCCAGACTGAAACTAAGCAAGATCAACGACAGCGTGTACCAGGTGCTGAACGCCACGGGAGAGCACGTTGGCAACCTGAAGCTGATCCGCACACTGTGGAAGTTCAAGGCCATCGGTTACGACGCGCAGGGTGAAGTCATCCCGGGAGGAGGGCTGCTGACGGACCGTCATAACCTCACCTTTTCCGGCCTTGACATTGATGACATCAACGCCAGACTTGTCCTTGACTGAGTGCTGTCGGTGTTGACCCTGCTCCCGACGGAGAGCAATCACACTGGGTAGACCGAAGCCGGCATGACTGTTGTACGCGCCAGTGGCTGATTTCCGTTCTGCTGGGTGCCTCTGGTAGGTGCAAGTCAGGCAACAGAACTTGACGTTTCAGATTCCGAAAGCCGTTCAGCCTGCCTAAAAACCTCTATATAAAACATACACTTACGCTCAAAAGTAGGGGCAACCGTCAAGTAACTGCAGGGCAAATTCCACATCGTCGGAAAAGCGTCAATATCGTCGTTGGTAACCGTCAAGCCGCCCCTCACCAAACCGCAAGAAACCGTGTTTCGGGAACTGTCCAGGCTCAAGAAAAGCAAGCCCCGGAACGCTGCAGTCACACCAAGCTGGTGATCAGCATCAGGCGTCCCGCTATAAGCACAGTCTGTCCAGCACCGGCACCAGCAAGGCCATGAAGGCGATCAAGCATTTCATGACGGTTCAGCGATGCACCCTCCGGCACGCTGCTGCGACACCCTAAACCGAGCTGTGGCGATCTGTAGCCCCTGTTGATACCAATGTGAGGGTCAAGCCAACAGAATGCTTGTGGAGCCTCCTAGAGACCGGCGCGCGTCAAGGTAGTTGTCGCCTCATACATGCAGCCAACTGCTGAATAGGCTTGTCGGCCGAGTAGTCTCGGATGACGCTGTCGCGCTCGGGGTTGAGGGTGAC
>CAITXW010000517.1 GCA_903896425.1 uncultured beta proteobacterium
GAGTTGAGAAATTGTTTGCAGACGGGTCTCGTCCATGTCGATCACCATGTGGGAAATGATCGACCCAAACCCGCAGTTCAGGCTCATACCTCATTGGAATCACGGACATCGCTTCAGGCTCATACCTCGTTGGATAAGGCTGCGCCCAGGATTTGGCGGCTTGTGCTGTTAGACTTGGGGCTCCTAAAGACCCATTTGCTGTGCCCGCCACCACCGTTCCCACTCTCGTTGACCTGCGCGACCTGCGCATCGACAACGCACTGGCGCTTCTGAACCAAGCCGGCACCCTGAGTCTTCCGCCGCTCTCGGAATCTCCCACCAATTATCTGCAGAGCGTGGTCAACGGCCTGTGCGAGCTCTCGCTGCGCGATCCGCTCACGGGCTTGGGCAACCGGCGCCACTTCCTGAGCGCGATGGAGCGCGAAATCGACCGGGTCGCGCGCTCGGGTGAACAGGCGCTCTTGTTGATACTGGATATCGACCATTTCAAGAAGGTCAACGACACCTACGGCCACCACGCGGGCGACCAGATATTGCAAAGTGTGGCCTCCTGCCTGCTCGACTGCGTACGGCCCATGGATACGGTGGCGCGCTTTGGCGGCGAGGAATTTGCCATCATCCTGCCCAACTGCCAGAACGCCTTTGGCGCGCTGGTCGCCGAGCGCATTCGCGAGTCGGTGGCAGCGACCGTCACCACCGTGGCGCCCACGGTCAACGTCCAGGTCACGGTCAGCATTGGCGGCGCCTACGCGCCGCAGTGGGTCCGCTCCACCACGGCGATCTGGACCGAGCGCGCGGACCAGCAGCTTTACCACGCCAAGACGCAGGGCCGAAACCGCGTCTGCCAGGCGTCGCAACCCGACAGCATCGTCACTGCGGAGGAAAAGAATTTGTTGTTTGGACACCTGTCGGTCAGCGACCCGGCCTGGATTCAGATTTCCGCCGGCGACGCCAGCAGCAACGCGACCGAAATTGTCGTTGATCCAACCAAAATGCGCGGCCCGCGCCGCAAGCGGCGTGAACCTCCCACGCCGGATCCAAAGGTCAGTTCATGAGCGATACATCCAAGTCCACCCCCAGCGCTGCGGCTTCGGCTCCTGCGCCGGCCACGCGCGCAGCGGCGCCGGGCGCCATGGTGCTGGCCGTGACCAGTGGCAAAGGCGGCGTCGGAAAAACCTTCGTTTCCGCCAATCTGGCGGCAGCGCTGACCAAGCGCGGCTACCGCGTGCTGGTGCTGGATGCCGACCTGGGCCTGGCCAATCTGGACGTGGTGCTGAACCTGTTCCCCAAGACCACGCTGCATGATGTTTTCACCGGCAAGGCCAAGCTGGAAAATGCGATTCACAAGGCGCCGGGTGGCTTCTCGGTGCTGTTGGCGGGTTCGGGCATGGTGGAGTATTCCCGACTCACGCCCCAGGTGCGCAACGAGTTCCTGGAAGTCATCAACAGCCTGGTTCCCAAATACGACGTGATGCTGCTCGACACGGGCGCGGGCATTTCCGACGTGGTGTTGTTTGCAATCTCGCTGGCCTCGGAAATCCTGGTGGTCGCCACGCCCGAGCCCACGTCCCTCACCGATGCCTACGCCACGATCAAGGTGCTGGCGGTGCAGCAGAACCGAGACCATGTGCATCTGGTGATCAATCAGGCCATGCGCATGGGAGACGGGCGTGCCATCACGGCGCAGCTGCAGCAGGTGCTGGATCGCTATGTCGGCACCGAAGTCGGCAAACGCATGCGCCTCGTGCATCTGGGCGATATTCCGATCGATGCGTCGGTGCGCGAAGCGGTGATGCGGCGCCAACTGCTGCTGCTCACCGCCGCCGGTTGCCCGGCAGCCGTGGCGGTCTCGGCCCTGGCGGCCAAGCTGGACGACGCGCTGCTGAAGGATTCCTGAGTTACGGCGGGGCTGCCCCGCAAGGAACATCCAATAGCCGACGATCAGTCGGGGACAGAGCCGGGTTATTGGCGTCAGGAGATCAGTTCTTCCATGCCGGCCGAGAGATCAGCCCATGAAGGCAGGTCCTGCAACAATGCATTCACCCCCAGGCCGACCCTGGCACCCACTTCCGCGGGCCAGCTGACCTCGATTTCTTCGGCGTTGAGATGGTTTTCTTCGGCCCTGGATCTCCAGGCAGCGATATGCACGACAGCGCCCACCGGATCGAATGGATTGCACTCCAGGGGTTCTCCGCTGGCCGCAATCGCTGCCGAAAACTCTTGCGGAAATTTCCAGCGCCGCGACAGTTCCGCGCCCACTTCAACGTAGCTGTAGCCAAAGCTCTGCCGCTCCCGCGCGACGCGGCGGGGGTCCATGGTATTGACCGTCCTGTCCACCTGCAGCATGTCCTGCGGCATGCCTGCGTGCATCACCAGTTGACCGATGGCGTGCATCAATCCCACGGTGAAGCCCAGCTCGGCATTCAATTCCAGCGCCCGCGACAGGTGCTTGGCAGCGACGGCCGTGTGCAGGCTGTGGCGCCAGAACTGCTTCAGATCCATTCCAGGCAGGGCCTTGAATCCGCCCGTCAAACCCGCCCCGATGACCAGGGTGCGCACATTGATGAACCCCAGCATGGTGATGGCATCGTCCACCGTCGCGACCGTGCGCGACACGTGGTAATAGGCCGAGTTCGCCAATCGCAGCAAGCGCGCGCTCAGCACCTGGTCAGCTGAAATCCGGCGCGTGATCTCGCCCACCGACACGTCCTCGTTGTTGAAACTCTGAATCAGTTCCTGAACGACTTTCGGAATGGTCGGCAGCGCCTGGGGCTGCTGGAACAGGGCGTCAAGGTTCATGGTGTAAGGTGCAGCGCAGAACGCCTGCCAAGGTAAGAAAAATATCCTGTCGATCGCCTCAGCGCTTGCCAGGAATCAGCGCCAGAAATTCGCGGCGCAAATTGCCGTCCTTGAGAAAACTGCCGCGCATCACGGAATTGATCATCTTGCTGTCCAGATCCTTCACGCCGCGCCAGCCCATGCAAAAGTGGGTGGCTTCCATCACCAGCGCCAGTCCATCGGGCTGTGTCTTTTCCTGAATCAGGTCGGCCAGCTGCACCACCGCCTCTTCCTGGATCTGCGGTCGGCCCATGACCCACTCGGCCAGGCGCGCGTATTTGGACAGGCCAATCACGTTCGTGTGTTCGTTGGGCAGAACCCCGATCCAGATCTTTCCTATCACCGGACACAGGTGGTGCGAGCAGGCGCTGCGAACCGTGATCGGGCCGACGATCATCAACTCGTTGAGCCGCTCGGCGTTGGGGAATTCAGTGATCTCGGGCGACTTCACGTAGCGACCCTTGAACACCTCGTTCAGGTACATCTTGGCGACGCGTCTGGCGGTCGCGCCGGTGTTGTGATCGCGCTCGGTGTCGATCACCATGCTGCTCAACACGCCCTTCATCTTGTCCTCGACCTCGTCCAGCAACTTCTCCATCTCGCCCGGCTCGATGAACGCCGCAATATTGTCATTGGCATTGAAGCGCTGGCCTGCCGCCTGCACCCGCTCGCGAATCCTGACCGACATCGGAACGCCCTCGTCGTCGGGGGCGCCATGGGAGCCATGGCTGGCCGGGGAATTTTGCAGGTTCTTGAACATGAGGGAATCGTAGCAGACCCCCGACAGACGGTTGCGGACAGCGCGGCCGTTTGCTTCACAGGGCTTCAGTAGCGTTTCCCCGTGAGCGCCAGCGCGAAGCGCATCA
>CAITXW010000518.1 GCA_903896425.1 uncultured beta proteobacterium
AGAATTCCAGGCAAACCGTTCGCACATGGCTGGGCATGCGGTGCACGACCCAGCGCGCGCTGGTGATCAAGCCATCGCAGCCTTCTTTCTGGATACCCGGCAGGCCGCTGAGGAATTTGTCGGTGACGTCCTTGCCCAGGCCTTCCTTGCGGAACGCCGTGCCCGGGATGTCGAGTCGTTCCGTGCGCAACAGCGTCTTGCCGTCGGCCTTGAAATACTTGAGCTCGAAACTGGCCAGCGCCGCGTCATGAATCTTGCCCAGGTTGTGCCCGAGACGTGTCACTTCCAGCCACTCGGCCTGCGGCGTCACCATGCGCCAGCTGGCCAGGTTGTCCAGCGCCGTGCCCCACAGCACGGCCTTCTTGCCGCCGGCGTTCATGGCGATGTTGCCGCCGATGCACGAGGCTTCGGCCGAGGTCGGGTCCACCGCAAAAACAAAACCACCGCGCTCGGCCGCGTCTGAGACGCGCTGCGTCACAACACCCGCTTCGGTCCAGACGGTTGCGACGGGCCGCTCGATCCCGGGCAGCGCGACCATCTCGACTTCCGTCATGGCCTCTAACTTTTCGGTGTTGATGACCACACTCTTCCAGGTCAGCGGAATCGCACCGCCGGTGTAGCCGGTGCCGCCGCCACGCGGGATGATGGTCAAGCCCAGATCGATACAGCCTTTAACCAGACCAGCCATTTCGGCTTCGCTATCGGGTGTCAGCACGACAAAGGGGTATTCAACGCGCCAGTCAGTGGCGTCCGTCACGTGGCTGACGCGTGACAGGCCATCAAACTTGATGTTGTCTTTCGCCGTCAAACGGCTTAGCACGCGCTGCGTCGTGCGCCGCAGCGCCGCGACTTCGACAAAAGCCGCATCAAACGCCAGCACCGCCTTGTCGGCTGCCACCAGCAATTCGCCCACCATGGCATCGCGCTCGGGGTCGCTCTCGGGTGTGCGCCGTTTTTGCACTTCAGACAGGCGGTGCTGCAGGGCTTCCACCAGCAGCACGCGGCGCTTGGGGTTGTCCAGCAGGTCATCCTGCAAGTAGGGGTTGCGCTGCACCACCCAGATGTCACCCAGCACCTCGTACAACATGCGCGCCGAGCGCCCGGTACGGCGTTCCTCGCGCAGGCGATTGAGCAAGTCCCAGGCGGCACTGCCGAGCAATCGAATAACGATTTCGCGGTCAGAAAACGAGGTGTAGTTGTACGGAATCTCGCGGATCCGGGCGTGCGCGTGCGGCGTGTGCGCTGCAGCGCCAGGCGAAAGATTGAGCGGGGTCGGGAAATTCATTGGACTCAGGATATTACCGCAGTGCAGCATTCACCTGCGACCATCGTGGAATCTTGTGGCCGGTTCAAACGCCGGTGGCCTGTGCCATCAAGGTGCGCCAGCGTTGGTAACGCGCTTGCAGCGCTGAATCGCTCTGCGCCGGGAAGATTTCCTCATGCGCGCCCTGGTTCCAATCTGACGGCTGGCCGCAGGCCAGATAAGCGATGCCGCGTGCGCTGGCCTCCGGGTCGTCGCGCCGGTGCACCGGCAGGCCGCTGATGCAGGCCAGGCGCTGGCACAGGCCGTCCAGCAAGGAAACGCCACCGCTGATGCGGATGCGCTGTGCGGCAGGCACAAACTGGTTCATGTGATCAATATTGGCTTGCAGCAGGAAGGCGATGCTCTCGACCACCGCCACGGCCTTGAGCCAGGGCTCGGCCGCGCCGACAAAGCGTGACTCGAATTCAGGCTGCCAGAAGGGCCCGCCCAGACCGGCGATGCCGTTGAGAAACAGCGGCGGCTCATCGGGGCGCTTCAGCCATTGCGGCAGCTCGTTCGTGAGTTGCTCCATGCCAAACGCCTTGCGCACCCATTCCAGTGCGCTGCCGGCACCGTTCACGTTGCCTTCGACCATGTAGACGCGACTCTCACCATCGTCCCGGATGATGCCGGTCAACTGGCGTGGCACGTGGCCGGGAAAGTGCGTAAGTGCGCGTTGCACAAAGGCGCTGGTGCCGATGTTGATATAGGCCGAATCCGCTTCGGGCCAGCCAAAGGCGAAGACCGCCGCCGACTGGTCGCCATTGACTGCCGTGAGGGGGATCGCAGCACCCGGCAGATCGAGCGTGCCCCAGGCGTAACAGGTCGGCACGCTGTGGGGCAGAAAACCGGCTGGCAGACCAAACAGCGCAAGCAACTCCGGGTCCCAGTCCTGCGTCTGAAGATTCCACAACTGGGTGCGCGCGGCGCACTGTGGGTCGGCCAGAAAAGGCTGCTCGGCGCACAGGCGAAACACGACAAAGCTCGCCATCGGGCCCCAGCACAGCGTCTGGTTTTCAAGCGCGGCCCGCACGGCGGGCAAATGGTCCAGCGCCCAGCGCAATTTGCTGGCGCCATAGTGCGGCGAGAGAAAGAGACCGGTCTTGCGATGCACGACATCGGCGTGCGGCTTCAATTCATCTATCCAGGCATGGGCGCGCCGGTCCTGCCAACTGAAAATGGGCGACAGCGGCGCACCCGTGACCCGGTCCCAGCAGATCACGCTGGAGCGCTGGCTGGACAGGCCAGCCGTCACCACGTCCTGCCGCCGCGGCCCCAAGGCGTCCAATGCCTGCGTCGCGGCCAGCCGAACCGAGCTCACGATCTCGTCGCCATCCTGCTCAGCCCAGTCGGCCTGCGGATAGCTGATGCTGATGTTGGCCACGCCGCTGGAGAGCGTGCACCCCTGTCGATCAAACACCAGCGCCCGGCTTGCGTGCGTTCCCTGGTCAATGGCCAGGACCAGCGGCTGGATTACGGCACTGATCTGTTCGTCCATGGTCTTTGCAATCCTGTGGGGGTGTGGCGTGCCGACGTGCGATGCGCAAATTCTAGGCCTGCATCACGCTCACGCGGCGCCAGAGCAGCGCCGGTCAGTCTCCCTCATTACGCTGGCGCGCTGAGCTGACGTGGCAAGGCCTTCAGAGCCGTCACGGCTTCTTTAATATCCGAGATGATGCGCACTCCCTTGGGATGCTTTCGGATACCCGACAGGCCGGCACCCCCGGCCCAAATCTGAATCTGGAGCGGCAGCAGGCGCCGCAAATGCTGCAATGTGGGTAGCACATCGCGCGCCGGATAAGCAAAACTGAAGGACAGCGCGACCACCTCTGCCTTGCAGGAAATGGCGGCCAGCTTCAGATTATTCAAAGGAATATTCGATCCAATGTTGATCGTTCTGGCACCTTGCTCTGCCAGCACAGCCTCAATCATTAGCAAGCCAAGCACATGATGCTCTCCCGGTGCAAGGGCAAACAAGATACTCGGCGCGCCAGTGCGTGGTTTGGACTTGAGGATTTCCGCGTGCAAATAGCGCTCGATGAAACTGGTGCACAAATGCTCATGGTGAATGTCGATTTCATCGCGTGTCCAGGCGTGGCCGACTCCGATCAGCAGTGGCGTGACCGTATTGCAAACAAAGTCAACCAGTGTTCGCTTGGCCCGTTGCGCATTCAACAAGACTCCAAAGCCCGCCATGTTGCTGCCCCTGAGTTCTTCAATGAGGGCCTGCGTTGATTCATCGCGGCATTCAACCGGAGCTGGCAGGCCCTGGGAAAGTTTCAGTCCCTCAAGTTCGCGCGCGCTCTTGCCCACGATTTGACCGGGCCGAAAGCCGGCTTCGAGCAGGCGTTTGATCAAGAGGAGTTGGTCAACGGTCTTGCGTGAAAAGGCGGCCTTGCCATCCGCTGTTGATTCAGCCGGGGGAAAGTCAAAGCGCTGACGCCACTTGCGCAGTTGATCCTTTGCAAAACCTGTTACACGCTCGATTTCCGAAGGTGAAACAAAAGGTCTGGTGCGCATGGGGGCTCAGGGTAGCAGTTAAATAAACATCTGTCCGAACTGTTTTGTCACGGACAAAGTCGTTAGCCTGATGCTGAGATTGAAAACGCGCGCTCCAGCCTGGCGCAACTGCTTGGGAGCAAGCCAAATGAAAGCAAACCTTGATTTTCCGCCGTCCGTTCCAGCGCCGCCCGTGCGCGACGAGCCCTCCTTGCGCCAACGCACCGAAGCCGCTTTTCAACACAGCGCTGCCGAGTTGCTGGCGTTGTTTGATGCATTGAGCCCACAAGCCAAGAAGGACGCGCGCCACCACTTGTACGTGCAGCAGATTGCGTTCGAGGTGCAGAACGAACAATTGCGGCAGATGTTGGCTGCCAAGACCGTTGGCGGCCACTTTGCCCTGTGTGTTTGCGGCGGGGCCTGCACGGCCTTGCCATCGTGAGTGACATGCGGGGATGGGCGATTGCCCCACGATCTGCCCTGGAACAAAGTGAAGTCTTCAAGCAAACCATCCTCAACTCCATGCTTGATGAAATTGTGGTGTTCGACGGCAATGGCACCATTGTTGCGGGCAATCGTGCGTGGGTGCAATAGAGCTGAGCAACGGGATGGAGGCCGGACTGGCCATGCGAGGCATTGACGTTGGCGAAAGAGCGCTCGCTTAAGCGCTACTTGCAGACGGGCAACTTGCTGTCGAGCTTGCCGTCACCGTAGACACGAAGCACCTGCGAAATCACTATCTGGTAGCCGTTCAGCCAGGTGCCTTGACTGGACTTCGCCAATAGATGCGTTGGATGCTGTGTCAGTTGCGCGAGCGCATCCAACGTCTCCCAGTAATAGACGTTCGAGATCAAACCGCTGGTCTTGTTCTCCCATGTCTCTTCGCCCAAATAGCCGGGAATCGACTTGGCAAAGGCGGCAATCTCCTGATCAAGTCGATGAAACGTTTCGTCGAATTGTCCGGGGGCGAAGGTGAAAGTTGATGAAAACATAGGTCCAAATAGTGTAATGACGGTCAGCTGACTTTCGTTTTTGCACGGCATCTTGCGGACATTGGAATTGGATCCCCGGCCGACGCTGATGTGCTGGTCTGGAGGAGCCTGAATTGCAAATTGATCGGCAAGTCACGACCAACTGCGGGTGCGCCCCAGTGGCTGCTTAGGGGAGCCAAAAAAGTCTGTTAACCAGGGGCCCCCATTGCCAACGGTCAATTGTCGGCATTCAATCCACATTTGCTGACGCTGTAGCGGTTGACCTTTCCTGGCCAGTCAGTTAGGCCCAATCGCGCCCTTTGAAACTGCTTGGCTGGCATTGTTTTGCCTCCTGCAATCGAAATTTATTCGGACTCATCAGTCCTGACGCAGCAGCCGCTTCATCACCTTGCCGTTGGCATTGCGCGGCAGCGGCGCGGCGCTCCAGGTGATGGTTTCAGGTACTTTGTAGTCCGCCAGCTGCGACCGGCAATAGAGCTTGACTGCGTCATCGTCCGGCATCACTCCTGGGGCATGCAAGTAGGCATGCACCCGCTCGCCCAGCACCGGGCAGGCTTGGCCAATGATGGCCGCTTCCAGCACGCCCGGTAGCGCCATCAGGACGCTCTCGACCTCAACCGAATAGATCTTGAAGCCGCCGCGGTTGAGCATGTCCTTCTTGCGGTCGAGGATACGCACGAAACCCTGTGTATCGAGCGAACCGATGTCACCCGAATGCCAGTAGCCCGCCGTGAAAGAGGCGGCAGTAGCCTGCGGGTTACCCCAATAACCCGGCACCACCATCGGGCCACCAATCCAGAGTTCACCGCTCTCACCGGTTGCCACCTCCCGACCCGCATCGTCCATAACCCGGATGTCGGCCGTCGGTAGCGCAACGCCGACACTGTCAGCATGCTCGCGCGTGAAGCCGGTTGGCATCATGGTGGCGGGCGAGGTGGTCTCGGTGGCACCATAGGCGTTCAGCAGTGTGAGCCCGGGCAAGTGTGCCGCCAGCGCATCGATGGTGGCCACCGGCATCGGCGCGCCGCCATAGCCACCGATACGCCAGCTGTCCAGGTTGCGGTGGTTGAAATCATCATTGAGCAAACACAACTTGTACATCGCCGGCACCATTAAGGTGTAGCTGACTCGCTCGGCCTCAACCAGGCGCAAAAACTCACCCGCCTTGAATGTGGGGATGATGATGATTGCACCTCCCACGTTGAGCATCGCCGCGATGATGGCAATCAAGCCCGTGACGTGACTGGCCGGTACCGCGAGCGCCGACCGGTCGTCTGGCCGCAGCCGCATGCAGGCCTGGTAGTGCAGTACCGAATGGGCAATGTTCAAGTGCGTCAGCATCGCCCCCTTGGGATTGCCGGTGGTGCCAGAGGTGTAAAGAATGACGGCTACGTCGGTCTCGCGCACACTGGCGGGCGCCGGCGCAGGCTCGGAGTCCCTGGCTAGAGCCGCCAGGCTGTCGCGGCCGACACCGCCAATCACTACCTGGAGCGACAGCTCCGGTGTGTCGCCAGGGTCAGGAACGCGATCAACCAGTTCAGCATCCACCACGATGGCGCGCGCGCCACACTGGTTGGCGATGTAGGTCAACCCCGGGCGTTGCTCACGCACCCCTACTGGCACAGCGATGGCACCCAGGCGCTGCAAAGCCAGAAGCACAAACACAAACTCCGGCCGGTTGCCGATGAACAGCAATACCCGTTCGCCGCCAACGACACCACGCGCGGCCAACCCGGTGGCAATGCGAGCCGCCTCGGCGTCAGTCTGCGCATAACTCCAGCGGTGGCCATCGCAAACGACGGCGTCGTGGTCGGCATGAGTGACCACACTGGCGGCAAACATCGCGAAGAAACTAGCTGGCCGATTGTCGAAGCAGCGCACAATCCGGTCGCCATATGGCGCCTCGTACCGCATGCGCGGCATCGGGTAATCGGACCAGTGTTCTTGCATGGTTCAGGCGCCCAAGGGAGTCACGTTGGCGCCGCGCTCAACCACAAATTCGCTGTCGACAATGCGACGGGAATGGTTGAGGTCGGACTGCGCGATCAGCACCGATAGCTGACTGCCTTTCAAACCAGCAATCACTTCGGCCAGGCGCTTGGAAAGGGCCGGCGCCACGCCCTCGAACGGCTCGTCCAGCAGCAGCAGCCGTGTTCCGACCGCCAGCGCCCGCGCCAGCGCCACCAGTTTTTGCTGGCCGCCGGACAGCAGCAGGGCACGACGTTCGCGCATATCAGAGAGTTCTGGTAGCACCTGGTAGATGAATGCCAGTCGCTCAGCCGCATTCAGCGTCTTGCTGACCCACACCGGCACCAGAATGTTTTCTTGCACCGTCAGCTCTGGCACCAAACCGCGGTCCTCGGGCATGTAGCCAATGCCCAGCGCCGCGCGGGCGTGGCTTGGCAGGCTGGCCAAATCCTGGCCATCGAAAACGATGCGCCCCTGAGTTGGCGCCAGATGACCCATGATGGAGCGCATCAGTGTGGTCTTGCCGGCGCCGTTGCGCCCGACCAGCCCTACCATGCACCCATCCGCCACTTCCAGCGACAGCCCGCGCAATGCAATGACCGACTGGATGGCGACATGAATCGATTCAACCTTCAGCATAATTTCGTCCCTGCTTGTTCACTGAACCAATTCACCAGTGACATAGCGCCGCACATCATCGGTAGCGAGCGCCACCTTTGGCACGCCATCGGCGATGATGCGACCGCTGTAAAAAGCCACCACGCGGCTGGCGTAGCGCTCAACGATGTCCATGTCGTGCTCGACAAACAAAACAGTCATCTGTCCTGTGCTGGTCTCGTGCCCCAGTGCACCCATGATGATGTCCATCATGGGAAACTTTTCATCCGCCGAAACACCGCTGGTCGGCTCATCGAGTAACAGCACATTGGGCTTTCCGGTCATGGCCATCGCGATGTCCAGCAGCTTGCGCACGCCGCCTGGCAACTCGGCGACGCGGCGGGTCCGGTGTTCGTTGAGACGAAAGCGCTGCAGCAGGGCATCGGCGCGCTCCATCGCCGCCGGCCGGCGTGCTGCCTGCCAGAAGCTCAACGCATCGTCGTGGCAGGCGCTGGCGACCAGCATGTTCTCCAGCACCGACAGGTCGCCGAACAGTTGCGGAATCTGGAACGAACGGGCCACGCCAAGCCGGGTAATGGTGCGCGGCTCCAGCGCCGTGATGTCACGCCCGGCCAACGTAATCTGGCCGCAGTCGGGTTTCATGTAGCCGGTAATCATATTGACAAAAGTCGTCTTGCCGGCGCCATTGCTGCCGATCAGGCTGACGTGCTCACCGGCCATGATGTCGATGTTGATATCAGCTGCGGCGACTACCGCGCCGAAGCGCTTGCCAACACCCCTGGCCTGCAGCATCGGGTTGTTGCTCATCGCTGGTTCTCCCTGATCCACAACGAGCCGATACCGCGAGGCAGGAAGCGAATGACGAACAGCAAAAACAAGCCGAGCACCAGTTGCCAGGTATTGGGGAAATAGGAACTGGAGAAAGAGCGAACGACTTCCAGCACCGTAGAAGCAACAAACACCGCCAGCACGCTCTGCCAGCCGGCCAGGATCGCGACAAATACAAATTCGCCGGATGTGGTCCAGTAACTAAAGTTGGGGTCGATGTGACCGAGCGACATCACGACCAGCGCGCCACCCATGCCACCGGCAAAGGCAGCCAGGATGAAGTTGATGGTCATGGCCTGGCGAACCGAACCGCCAAGGTACTCCACGCGCAACTCGTTTTCACGTACCGCCAGGGTTAGCAGACCCCGGGTGGAGTCAAAGTAGACCCGCGACAGCAGTGCCATGACACCGGCCATAACGATTGTCAACACATACATGACATAGCCAACACGGGCGTCCGGCAATTTCTGACCGAACAAGGTTGGCCTGCCAATATTGAAGCCATCGGAGCCGCCCAGAAGCTCTATCTTCATCAGCAAGCCGTAGGTCACCATCGACAACGCGAGCGTCAGCATCGCAAAGAAAATGCCACGATAGCGTGCCAGCATTGGCGCAAATGGTGCTGCTAGCAGCGTTGCCGCCACGCCACCGAGCAAGGTTAAACCCAGTGCGTCGGTGAAGCCGAGCCGGCTGTAAGCCAGCCCTGCGGCGTAGCCGCCCAGTGCGAATACCATGCCCTGGCCAAAGGAGACAACCCCGCCGCGCATCAGCAGCACGATGCCCAGCGACACCAGGCCTTGTGCGGCAGCCATCGTCATCAGGAAGGTCAGCCATTTGGGCATGGCCAGTCCAGCCAGCGACAGCAAGACAGTAAACAAGATACCGATCAGCGCTATTCGGTAGCGCGACCCTGGCGGCGCCGATGGACCCGTTGCAGGCACAGGTAAAGATACTGTCATGTCAGATCTTTCGCGCCTGGATGCGCTGGAATAGCCCCTCAGGGCGGAACATCAGCACCAATGCCATGACGATGTAAATCGAAAACAGTTCCGCCACCGGCGCCACATGCACCGCCAGCGAACGCGCCAGCCCCACGATCAGCGCACCGATAGCGGCGCCTTCAATACTACCCAGACCGCCGATGATCACAACCGCAAACGAGACGATGATGACACCGACCGATACGCCCGGCTGCACCGAGATCATGGGTGCCGTGAAGGCGCCGCCAATGCCAGCCAGGAAGATCCCGACTGTGAAAGCCAGCATGTATACCCGTGAGACATTGATGCCCATGCTCGATGCCACCTCGGCGTTATGAATGACGGCCAGCACAATCTTGCCGTGGCGTGTGCGGTTCAGACCCCACCAGACAGCTAGCCCGACGATGACGGCCAGAGCGACCAGGGCAAAGTCGTAGCCCACATAGGTCTGGCGCCCGATGTCGATGTTGCCAAACAAGCTATAGGGTTCCGAAACATAGTACGGGTTGGCACCCCAGATCAACTTGGTCACATCTTCCAGAATCAGGAACATGGCATAGGTAACCAGCACCAGCAACACTTCATCGCGTCCGTAGAAAAAACGCATCAGCCCACGTTCAGTGAGCGGCGCCAGGATCGCTGCCACCGCCACCGCCGCCAACAGCATGGCGACGATCGAGAAGGCAGGCGCCAGGTTCATGCTCGCACCCCAGCTGACGAAGCTGGCCGCCGCGTAGGCCCCCAGCGCATAAAAGCTGCCGTGCGCCATGTTGAGAATTTTCAGTACGCCAAAGACCAGCGTCAATCCGAGTGCGACGATGAACAGCCAGGATGCATAGGTCAGGCCGTCAATCAGGATGGTTAGCAGGGTATGCATGGGAGCGCCTTTGAAATAGTTAAGTCCCCGCTGCCGTGGCAGCGGGGACGGCAGGTCAGCGCAGACTCAATTGCACTTGGCGCCGGGGAATCCGGCCTTGATCCAATCTTCAGATTTCATATTGGCCGGAGGGTTGACGCATTCAGCCGGGAAGCGCTGGATGTCGTCAAGCACCACCATTTTCTTGCCCGCGTCATAGCGTGTCTTGCCGATGGCAGTCTCCTGCATCGCCTGATGGCCATCGCCCAGCGCCATGCGGATGCGCCCGGCCGGCGAATCCCATTCCAGGCCCTTGAGTGCCGCTGCCAGCTGTTCCGCGTTGGGCTTCTTGCCACCATTGGCAGCCATCGCTTTTTCTGCCGCCAGCTTTAGACCCAGCAGTGACTGCGCCATGCGGTACGGTGCCTGCACCGGGTAGACGGTGTAGGCCTTTTGGTAGATCGACCACCACCAGTCATTAAGCGCCGATTTCGGCGACATCAGGCCGTAAGCGCCGCGCGCCCCGAGGATGGCGCCGTCCGGCATTTTGTCGCCCAGCGCCGGCAACACATGGTCAGCTGCCGACAGCACGACCTGCGAGCGCTTGAACAGTCCGCGCGGACCGGACTGAAGGATGAAAGCCTGCAGGTCGCCACCCCACAAACTGGAGTGGGTGACATCGGCCGGCTTCGCCATCAGAGCCGATATTTCAGTGCCATACTGCCCGGCGCCGAACTTGGGCAACAAGTCCTCGCCGGGCTTGGCGCCGGGGTAGAGCTTCTCCATCGACCAGATGAAGTCCTTGCGTGAATCCTGACCCCAGGCATAGTCCTGGTTGATCATGTTGAAGTTCTCGGCCTTGACGTTATGGGACTTCATATAGCGCGCCAGAGCCACGTTGTCCATGGTTGCGTGGGAGGCGGTGCGAAACACGTAGTTGTACTTGCCGTCCTCAAAAATGCGCGGTGTGCCGCAGTCGTAAAGAATCAGGAATTTTTTCATTTCCTCTGCGACCGGAGCCACCGCCAGGCAGTCGCCCGAACCGACATAACCGACAACCACATCAACCTTGTCGCGGTCGTACAGGTTGCGCAATTCCTGCACCTGCTTGGTGGCGCCACCGTTCTCGTCGACGTAGACCGGCTCAATCTTCAAGCCACCAAAACCCGGCTTGTTGTAGGGCGCTGGCGCCTCACCTTTGTTAAAGGCCTCGATAAGGACTTTCGCCCCATTGACCGCCGGAATACCGAAACTCTCTGCCGCCTGGCCCGAGAGAAAACTGACAATGCCGACCTTGAAGGTCTCTTGCGCCTGTACGCCTTGTGCAAGGCAGGCCAGCGCGGCGCCCAGGGCAGCGAGCCCGGCTGCGCGCTTGAGCGGAGGTGAAAAAACCGCTGTCTTCTTCGTCTCTTTCATGCATGTCTCCTTGGTTTGAATAAAAGCTCCGGGGTGACGGTCAGGGTGATGTCTGTCCGATATTGACACCATACTGCATTTCAGATTATTCCGGTGCGATGCGTGAATAACTGTCGCCGAGCGGATAGGCGCGATGCTCAGCCTGATCCAATAGGTCGATGCGGTATAGCCCCGGGTTAGCACACCATCAAAGGACACAAACGCCTGTGCCTGCGCTTCAAACTGAGGGAAAGTCAGCGTTCCGGATTTGTCTTCAAGCCACCCTCCATGGCGGCGGGTTCAGCAGGTCTGGATGGCAATGCCCTGGACGGCAGGGCGGACTTTCCCTGCTGCCGTTGCTGCCAGAGCCGATTGGCGGACCCGTAGCGGCACAAACTGGCGTGGGTTGGCGTCGAAAAATAGTTGATTGACACTTGCGCAACACCGGACCCAGTCAGGCGCCAGTACCATGTTGCATGCCTTTTAAAGCCCAATTCCCTATCCGCAGCCTGGCCGACATCCACCGCTTGGAAGAAACACCTCTTGCGCAGGCGCTAACGTTGCGCAGCACCTACGAGATCTTTCAAAGCTCGGCCCAGGCCTTTGGCGATAAGACCGCGCTGACCTTTTTGCGCACCGCAAATCCGGATGACGAGCCCGTTCGTTGGTCGTATGCCGAATTGCTTGACGGCATTCACCAGACTGCCAATCTGCTGCACCGCATTGGCGTGCAGCCGCATGATGCCATTGGCGTGTTGTTGCCTGGCTGTATGCAATACCATCTGGCGCTTTGGGGTGGCGAGGCCGCCGGCATTGTGCAGCCGCTGAACCCGCTACTCAGCGAAGAAAAGTTGGCGTCCTTACTCAACGCCGGTAAAGCCAAGGTTCTGTTTGCCTGGGGTTCGGACGACGACGCGGGGATCTGGTCCAAGGCCTTGCGGATGCGGACACAGGTACCCACTTTGACGCACGTGCTGCGCGTTGCGCCATTGGATGAAACTCCTGCGCATCAAATGCCTGCAGGCGTGCTGGACTTTGATATTGAACGCAGGAAAGAATGCAGCGACAGGCTGCTCAGTGGTCGCACCATTGCCCCAAGCGACATTGCTGCCTACTTTCACACCGGCGGCACCACCGGTGCGCCCAAGCTGGCGCGCCACAGCCATGGCGCGCAGGTGTTCACTGCCTGGGTCTGCGTGCAGCTTCAAGGCACGCGCGCCGACGATGTAGTTCTCAATGGCTACCCGCTGTTCCACGTCGCGGGCGTGTTGCCGGGGTCGTTGACATCCTTTGCTGCTGGGTCCGAGGTAGTCATGCCCACCACAGCGCTGTTTCGCAACCGCGAGGTCATTGCCAACTACTGGCGCCTGGTAGAGCGTTATCGTGCCACCGCTGTGTCGGCCGTTCCAACAGTGCTGGCGGCCCTGGCCAATGTGTCTGTGGGCGATGCGGACATCTCCACCTTGCGCTATTGCCGTACCGGGGCTGCCCCAATGAGTCCGGATCTGGCCGCGCGCTTTGAAACCCAATTTGGACTCCACGTGCATGAGAGCCTTGGCATGACTGAAATGGCTGGCATATCCACCATCACCCCGCCTGGCGTCAATGCCCCGGTCGGTTGTGTCGGGTTTCGCCTGCCGCACACACAGATGCGCGTGGTGGCACTGGACGAAAGCGGCAACCCCACGAACCGCGACATGCCCAACGGGGAGCAAGGCATGGTCATCTTCAAATCACCCAATCTTTTCTCGGGGTTTGTGGATGCCAACGACAACCAGCACGCCTTTACTGCCGACGGCTGGCTGGCCACCGGCGACCTGGGCTGGCTGGATGACCAGGGACGCTTGAACCTGAGCGGTCGCTCCAAAGACCTCATCATTCGCGGCGGGCACAACATCGACCCCAAGGTCATCGAAGATGCCATGGCCGGTCATCCGGCCGTGCAACATTGCGCGGCGGTTGGCCAACCCGACGCCTATGCTGGCGAATTGCCGGTGCTGTTTGTCACGCTCAAGCCAGGTGCACAGGCGAGTGAGGACGAGCTGCTGGCCTACGTGCGCGAGCGTGTTGACGAACCACCGGCTCGCCCCAAGTCGGTTACTGTGTTGCCAAGCATGCCAATGACGTTGGTGGGCAAGATTTTCAAACCCGAGTTAAGGCAATTGGCAGCCAAGGCCAAGCAGAATTCGTTGGACCATGGCCAAAGAGACTAATTTGGAACAAAGCGATCCTGAGATGCAATGCCTTCTCATGTTCCACCAAGTCTTGCCAAATTGCGTTAACCAGTGCAAATGAATCAAAGACGTGGGTGGCTGCTTGAAGGCGATACGCATGTTCAATCAACGATTGCTACCAAAGGGTGCGACTGACCGGTTTTGGCACTGACCCGACCGACGGGTTGAATCCGCCGTCTTGAAGCGCCGTCCGAGGGAAAGAGTCCCCCACACCCAGGACACTGGCTCTTGAATCCGCCACACATTGCAGTCATTCAACACATGGATTTCAGACCTTGTGACCGCCGCACTTCGGGACTCAGGCCGACATGGCACTCAACTCCGTTCGTGTCCCCCGGCCTTCGG
>CAITXW010000519.1 GCA_903896425.1 uncultured beta proteobacterium
ACTAGTATGAAAAATAAAACAACTCCCTCTATCCAACTTGCTACATCTGGCAAATTATTTAATGACTATATACAAAGTCTTCCGCTGTCTCCCGATCAAAAACAAATGGTAATTATTAGGGCTTTACCATCATTGCGATTTCGACTTCACTGATCGCCGTTTTCATTCCGATTTTTTTCATGCCCGGCGTCATCGGACTTTTGTTCCACGAATTCGCCGTGGTCGTCGGTCTGGCGATTGTGGTGTCGGCCTTTGTCTCGCTGACGCTGGTGCCGATGCTGGCGAGCCGCTTCCTGTCGGACGAAGCACACAAAAAGCCGCCGAGCGCGCTGGTGCGCTCCTTCGAGCGCGGCTTCAATGCGGTGCTGGCCGGCTACACCCGACTGCTCGACATCGCCTTGCGCCACCGCAAACTGGTACTGCTGATCGCGTTGGCCACGTTTGTCGCGACTGCCTGGCTGATGGTCATCATTCCCAAAGGCTTCTTCCCGGAAGAGGACATCGGCCAGATCACGGTATCGACCGAAGCATCTGAAGACACCTCCTTCCCGGCCATGGTCGCACTGCAGGAACGCGTGGCTGGCGTCTTTCGCGCCGACCCGAACGTGGCGGCGGTGAGCTCCTTCAACGGTGGCAGCGGCGCGCAAAACACCGGGCGCATGTTCATCAGCTTGAAGCCCCGCGGCCAGCGCGAGCCCATGAGCAAGGTGGTGGAAGGCCTGCGGCGCAAGCTGCGCGGCGTCGCCGGTATTGCGGTCTTCATGCGCCCGATCCAGAACCTGCAGCTTGGCGGACGCCCGAGCAAGGCGCAGTACCAGTACATCCTGCAAAGCGTGCGCGCCGACGAACTCAATGCCTGGGCCAGCAAACTGCAGGACCAGTTCCGCACCGACCCGATCTTTCGCGACGTGACGAGCGACGCGCAGTTGCGCGGCCTGCAAGCCCAGCTCAAGATCGACCGCGATCGCGCAAACACGCTGGGCGTCTCGATCGACGCGATCCGCACGGCCCTGTTCAGCGCCTTTGGTGAGCGCCAGGTCTCCACCATCTACCTGCCCACCGACAGCTACCAGGTGATCATGGAAGTGGCGCCCGAAGAGAAACTTGACGAACGCGCACTCGGCGGCATCTACGTGCGCTCGACCAGCGGCGCCATGGTGGCGCTCTCAAGCTTCACCACCGTGGAGCGAACCGTCGGTCCGATGTCGATCAACCACGTCGGCCAGTTGCAAGCGGTGACGATCTCCTTCAACCTGGCGCCGGGTGCGGCGCTCGGCGACGCGACAACCAAGATCGATGCCGCACGCAGCGCAATCCAGATGCCGACCTCCGTCATTACCAGCTATGGCGGCGACGCGGCGGTGTTCAAGAGTTCACAGGGCAGCCAGGCGATTCTGATCATTGCCGCGCTGCTGGTAATTTACGTGCTGCTGGGCGTGCTCTACGAGAGCTACATCCACCCGATCACGATTCTGGCGGGGCTGCCATCGGCCGCCGTCGGCGCCCTGGCAACCCTGATGCTGTTCGGGCAGGACCTGACGCTGATCGCCACCATCGGCATCGTGCTGCTGATCGGCATCGTCAAGAAAAACGCCATCATGATGATCGACTTTGCGCTCGATGCGCAGCGCCATCACGGCATGACGCCGGCCCAGGCGATCCGCGAGGCCTGCATCCTGCGCTTTCGGCCGATCATGATGACAACGCTGGCGGCGCTGATGGGCGCACTGCCGATTGCCATTGGCATCGGCGCTGGCGCCGAGTTGCGCCAGCCGCTGGGCCTGGCTGTCGTTGGCGGCCTGGTGTTCTCGCAGGCGATCACTTTGTTCATCACCCCGGTGATCTACCTGGCACTCGACCGCTTCAGCGGCCATGGGCCGGTGTTGACGGCGGAAGAGACGGTGGTTTGACGGCGCTGGCGTAGCCCGTATGCGGCGCAGCGGAATGCGGGATTGGAATCCTGAAGCTGTCCCCGTATTGCGCCTTCGGCTTCATACGGGCTACTGAGTTTCATCGCCGGCGTCGCCGGCCCCAGCGAACGCCGACAACGACCACAAATGCGCCAACCAAGCCCCACTTGAGCAGGGAACAGGTCGCCGAGATCGGGATCACGATGGAGTCAAGGCCATGCGCTTGTTCCAGCAAAAAAATCTGCGCCGTGTTTTCTGCCAGATCGAACAGGCCGGCAAGCGGCAACGCCAGCATGCCGGCGCTGCGCAAGCGGCTGCCATCGAACAGGCTGGTTCGGGTAATCAACAGGTATCCAAAGGCGCCGTAGATAAAAGGATGGACCGCATCGAAGGAAAAATGGGCGCGGTAGAGGGCCAGGCCGGACGCGCCCCACAAGTCGATGATCCGCCAATAGGCCTGTGGCGTGAACGCAAACTGCAGCGCCAGAATGCTCGGCTGCAGCGGTGCGACCATCCACGCCAGATTCGCCTGTGAGGTCAGCAGGAGCAAAGCAGACAGAACAAGAAGCAGGCGGTTGGACATGGATCAGACGGTGGTGTTTTGAGGCACTATAAACGCAGAACCTCTAACTTGACATTGCGGGCCTGACCCGCAATCCATGGCGCAGAAGGCACTGGATCCCGGATCAAGTCCGGGATGACAGACGACAGGGCCCGGGATGCCAACGGAAAGGGTCTGGACGGAGTCCGGCGACCCGACAGTGCGGCGACTAAAATCTCATCTCCCCCTAGAAAGCCACAGCACCCATGCCACGCCAACTCTTTGTCACCACCGCCCTGCCCTACGCCAACGGCAACTTCCATATCGGCCACATCATGGAGTACATCCAGGCCGACATCTGGGTGCGTTA
>CAITXW010000520.1 GCA_903896425.1 uncultured beta proteobacterium
CAGGCACTGGCCGCGCAGCCGGCGCAAACCCGCAGCGCCGAAGACCTGGCCGCGCTGCTCAACGTTTCTCCACGCACCCTGCACCGCCAACTGGTTGAAAAAGGCACGTCGTTGCAAACGCTCAAAGACGAAGTGCGCCAGGGCCGTGCGCGCGAGTTGCTGCTGCGCACGGCGCGCCCACTCAAGCAGGTGGCCGAAGCGGTGGGTTTCCAGAACGAGAAGAGCTTCATCCGCGCCTTTCGCAACTGGACCGGACAGACGCCGGCGGAGTTCAGGCGCGCACGGACTTAGCGCTGTAGCCCGTATGGAGCGCAGCGCAATACGGGTTCAACCTGCAATGCCCCCGTATTACACCTTCGGCTTCATACGGGCTACGCGTTTACGCAATCAACCCGCCGCCAGCAACTCCGGCAGATCGGCCATGTGGCCAAACAAATGGCTGGCACCGGCCTCACGCAGCGCGGCACCCTGCTCCGGCTGTGGACAAAAAGCCCAGACCGTGGCGCCGGCGGCAACACCGGCCTGCACACCAGTCACCGAATCCTCGACCACCAGACACTGCACTGGCGCTGCCTTGAGATGCTGCGCGGCCGCTAGGTAAACGTCGGGCGCGGGCTTGCTGCGCGCCATTTCATGGCCGCTGAAGATGCAGCCATCGAAGTAGTCAATGAGACCCACCTTGGTCAGTTGCATCTCAACCTTGAA
The DNA here is from genome assembly GCA_903896425.1 of uncultured beta proteobacterium. Lineage (GTDB taxonomy): Bacteria > Pseudomonadota > Gammaproteobacteria > Burkholderiales > Burkholderiaceae_C > Rhodoferax. The sequence continues at coordinate 706 of CAITXW010000520.1, forward strand.
ACGGTCCGCACCGGATGCACAGGCGATGCGTTGCTGCGTGTGGGCATGCGCCGCAGCGACCGCAGCGTGCGCCCCGGCAATGATTTCGAGGCCGGCTTCCAGCGCCTGGTTGCGGCGCTCACGAAACAGCGCCAGCCAATCCTCCGTCAGCGCCTGACCGGTGCGCGCCTCGATCGTTGCGCGCTCGTCACGCACCGCCTTGCCGATAAAGAAACGCATGCAGTCCTGGGCGCTCATAACCCAGCCGGCCTCGGCCAGCATGTCGCGCAGCACACCATTGGTGAGGGGTTCGCTGTCGACCAGCACGCCATCGCAATCGAACAGGACGGCTTCAAATTTCATCAGCAATTCCAGTCAAGCCTTGGGTTTGCGCCGCGCCTTCTGCTGCTCCAGCGTTTCGGTCGGCGCGCCCTGCTTGACCCAATCGGCCCAGCCACCGTCGATGTGCGCGACGTTGGTCATGCCCATGTCCTGCAAGGCTTTGGCTGCCAGCGCGCTGCGCCAGCCGGCGCCGCAGAACAGGATGAACTCCTTGCTCTCATCGGCGAAGATCGGCTTGTGATAGGGCGAGGCCGGGTCAACCCAGAACTCGAGCATGCCGCGCGGTGCGTGGAAAGCATTGAGCACGGTGCCATCGGTGAGCTCACGGATATCACGGATATCCACCACCTGCACAGCGGCGTCGTTCAGGCGTGCCTGAACCTCGGCCACCGAATAGGTCGTGACTTCGGCCATAGCCTCGGCCACGAGTTTTTGATAGCCTTTGGTGATGGGCATTTCTGTCTCCTGTTGGTATTGAACGCACTGAGTCTACCCAGATCGACGCAGGACCGGGCGCCAATCACTAACTGGGCTTAACAGCGATCATCCGCTGCCATGTCTGCACTGCATGAATCGTGTCGCGAAACAGCTTGACGCCGACGATGGGCACAGTCTGCAAGGACGAAAAGCCCTGTCCACCGGCCCAGAGTCGGCAGCGCTTGGGCAGGCCGTGGCGCAGTGCCTGTGCATAGGCCCGCGCCAGATCGGGGCGCAGCACAACACTGGCCGAAACGGCCACCAGCGTGATATCCCAATCCTTGACCGCCTGCAGCACATCGGGCACCGGGGTCTGGGTGCCCAGGTTAAAGCACTCGGCACCCTTCAAGGTCAGCGCAGCCTGCACCCCCAGCAGACCGAGTCCATGCAGTTCACCCGGCGGCGTGGTCAACAAAATTCGGTGCTGCAATTGTGTCGGCCGGAACCCCAGCAGTTGACTCTGCACAACCGCCAGCACCGCATCGGTGTAATGGTGTTCAGCATGCACACCGATGCGCCCCGCCGCCCAGGCATCGCCAACAGCCTGGTTGAACGCCGGCAAGTGCTGCTCGACGAACGGCGCCAATCCTTCGTTTTCGATCAACGCGGCAAGGTATTCCCGCACATCACCTGGCGCACTGCCGGGCGCCAGCGTACCGAGCAGCTTCTCGACAGTTTCGTCAAAATCACAAAGTCCCGAAGCTTCGGTGCTGCTGGCCAACAGGGCCTGCAACTTGGGCACAGACAGGGGGATCAGCTTGCCCGGACGCATACCCTGGCTGATCAACTGTTTGACCAGTTGCAACTTCTGGAGGTCCTTCTCCCGGTAAAGCCGCTGGCCGCGCGCGCCGCGCTCGGGCACGGGGAACTGGTAGCGCAGTTCCCACTTGCGCAACACTTCGCGTGACAACCCGGTCGCCTGCTCAATCTCGGTTTGGTTCATTGCTGCGAAGTGTACAAGAATTCGTCGATTCATCGCCCACCCACTCGTCCTGGACAAATGGTGTATATTGCGAAAGACCATGGACGCCACATATGCTCAACCACTCCAGCAACGGTTCACATCGGTCAAAGCCATGACGCAGCAAACCCCCGGTCAGGACAGCGTCAAACGCGGGACAATTCTTGTCATTGACGACAACCCCGACATCCGACGCCTGCTGCAACTCACGCTGGAAAACCATTACGTGGTACTGGAAGCTACCGACGGCCGCAGCGCGATGCAGATGCTGGCCGAGCATCGCCCGCCGCTGGTTCTGCTCGACATCATGATGCCGGGGGAACTCGACGGCTTGCAGGTGCTCGACGCCATCAAGCACGACCCGCAATTCCAGTGCACCCTGGTTGCGATGGTGACCGCGCGCGGCCAAGCCATGGACAGCCTTGACGCCCGCATGCGCGGTGCCGACGCCTACTTCATCAAGCCCTTCAGCCCACGCGATATCAGGGCCTGGGTCGAAACCCGGATGCCAACCACGCAGCCGTCCCAGGTTAAAGGCTAGGACTTCAACAGCAGCTTGATGTCAGCGGCCAGCAGCGCCGCGCCACTGCCGTAGCGGGTATAGAGACGCAGCTTGCCGCGTGTGTCATAGACATAGCTGCCGGCTGAATGGTCCATCGAGTAACTGGTGGGCGTCGTGCCATCAACCTTCTTGTAATAAACCTTGTATTCCTTGGCCAGGGCCTCCAACTTCTCGGGCGTCGTGTAGAGCGCCAGAAAGCCCGGGTCAAAGGCCTCCATATAGGCTTTGAGCATTTCGGGCGTGTCACGCGCCGGGTCCACCGTGACAAACAAGCCCTGCACGCGCTCGCCGTCGGCGCCCAGCAAACGCTTGACCTCGGCCAGTTCCAGCATGGAAGTGGGACAGACATCGGGGCACTGCGTGTACCCGAAGAACAGCACCACCACCTTGCCAGCAAAATCTTTCAAGCTGCGTGCTTGGCCGTTGTGATCGGTCAGCGCGAAGTCGCGCGCGTACTCGGCACCGGTAATGTCGATGGCCCCAAAGCTCGGCTTGTTCTCGGAGCAACCCACCGTCATGCCGACCAGCGCCGCCAGCGCGACGCCGCTCAGAATCCATTGCAGCGCGTTTCTCTTATTCATGTAAGGCTTTCAGGCAAACGGTCAAAGCAGATAGTGGTCCAGCAGCAAGGCGGCAAACAGCGCGCTCAGGTGGATCAGCGAAAAGCGGAAGGTCTTGCGCGCCAGCAGATCCGAGTAGTCGCGCCAGAGATAAAAACCGTAGAGGCAGAAGCCACAACTCAGCCCAATCGCCACAATCAGGTAGAGCCAGGAACTCATGCCGTAGACATAGGGCATCAGGCAGGCAGCGAACAGGATCACGGTGTAGAGCAGCACCATCAAGCGCGTGAATTGATTGCCGTGTGTCACCGGCAACATCGGCAATCCGGCCTTGCGATAGTCTTCCACGCGGTACAGCGCCAGCGCCCAGAAGTGCGGCGGTGTCCACAGGAAGATGATCAGGAACAGGATCAAGGCTTCGGGTCCAACATCGCCCGACATCGCGGCCCAGCCCAGCACCGGTGGCATGGCGCCGGAGGCGCCGCCGATCACGATGTTCTGCGGCGTCAGCGGTTTGAGGATCACGGTGTAGACCACGGCGTAGCCGATGAAGGTGGCAAAGGTCAGCCACATGGTGAGCGGATTGACCCAGAAGTACAGGATCACGCTGCCCAGTGCACACAGCACGGCCGAGAACAGCAGGGTCTGGCCGTCGCCGAGTTCGCCGCTGGCGGTGGGACGCCAGGCGGTGCGCCGCATCTTGGCGTCGATGCTCTTTTCGACGATGCAGTTGAAGGCCGCTGCGGCGCCGGCCACC
>CAITXW010000521.1 GCA_903896425.1 uncultured beta proteobacterium
ACCGTTCATATGCTGCAGTCTACGTGATCCCACTGCGCACCACAATGGAAATAACGACACAATCAGGCCAAGCGAGGGAAAACGATAGGCCCGCGCTGTTGGCGGGCCCGAGTGTGTTCAGTCCAGCATGTCAAAGCCTTGCGCCTCAACGCTGAGAAAGGCCTGGGTGAACGCAGCCAGCGCGCGGTAGAACTGCGCCGCCGGGTGCTGCGCAAGGGCATCGCACAGGCGCGGCGCCCACGGTTGCAGATGGCGCGCAAAAAACAGCTGCTGCTGCGCCAGATTGGCCACTTGCACGTCGTCGCCGGCGATCAAGTACCGCATCACCTCGCACAGGTAAGCCAGGTGGTCCTCGGTTTCCGACATCGCTTCTTTGCGCTCCAGGCCCAGGGCCGCTAGGTCACTTCGCAATGCGGCCAGCGGCTTTTCATTGAGAAAGCCGCTCAGGTAGTAGGAACCGAAAAGATAGACCTCCGGCTTGCCGACGCCGCCGAACAGGGTCCCGTATTCCTGCGCAATGGCTTCGCATTCGAACTGCCGCGCAGCGGCCACCAAAGCGCGCCAGGGCTCTTCGAGGAAGCCGCCAGCCATCGGCGCATCGGTTACAGCCGCGCGCAACTGCTTGCACAGCTCAGGATCAGGGGGCGCGTAATAGAGGCTGGCGAGCAGCCCGTAGATTTCGGCGCGTGCTGTCTCCTCATCGAGATTCGATAAAGTCAAAAGAGCTTGGTTCAGCACAGGCATTGTTCCTAACGAATATCGTCGATTCTGACCTCGGTCTCGGACGAGTAGATATCGATCACACGGCAATCGGCGCACATTTTGAGGCGATCGGCTGCCGGGCCCTGGAACATGGCATGCCCCGCCAATTTGCCGAGCATCGATTCAATCGCCTTGAGCGTACCAAAAGGCTTGCTGCAGCGGATGCAGACATAGGGCTGCATTTCATTGATCACGACTGCCTGCGTTCTCTGGGGGGAAAGATTGAACCGGGGTGACAGTGCCAGCGCCTTTTCCGGGCAGGTCGTCACGCACAGGCCGCACTGCACGCAGTTCCTCTCAATGAAGCGGAGCTGCGGCGTTTGCGAATTGTCTTGCAAGGCAGCGGCCGGGCAGGCATTGACGCAACTCAGGCACAGGGTGCAGCGCTGCTGGTCGATGCGCAAAGCGCCCAATGGCGAGCCCCGATCAGGCAGGGCAATGCTGTCGGGGCGCGTCGTTGCCTGCGCAACCAGGTGCTCGAGCGCCAGTTCGATGTTGACGCGCTTGTCCGCCTGCACGGCAAAACTCGCCGCGTGGCCCACCGTCTGGGCGGGCGCCGCCTGCAATTGCGCATCCAGCGCGGCCAGATCCCGCGCATCCCGGGCGCGCAGGATGCGCAAATGCTCACCTTGATAACCGAGATCTGTGAGGATGGACTGTGCGACGTCGATCTGCGCCTGCAGCGCCGCCACGTACTGCGGCGCTTCCTCTCCCGTCATCAGAATCCAGACCTGGGACGCCCCGTACGCCAGCGCCGTGAGCCACAGCTCGATCCCGGTGGATGCGGTATGCCACAGCGCCATCGGCAGCACACGCGCGGGCACACCGTGGACGGCCTTGTCGAGCTGCGCCGCACGCCCCAGATCATCGATCAATCGGGTGCCGGCGTGCTGGCTGTGCAACAACAGCGCGGCAGCTTTGCCACCGGCCCTGGTGAAGGTGCTCAGCATGGTCTTGATTCTCACGCCCTGTTCGTTGACTCTCGGATAAGCAAAGCTCAGCGCGCCGCTCGGGCACACGCTGCTGCAGGCACCGCAGCCTACGCACAAATGCGGATTGACCTTGATCCCCTGGCGGTCAGGCTCGCTGCTGATGGCGCTGGCCGAGCAGACGTCGATACAGGCGCTGCAGCCAATCTTGTTGTTGCGACTGTGGGCGCACAGTTTTTGCTTGTAGGCAAAGAACCTGGGCTTTTCGAATTCGCCCACCATGGACTGAAGTTCAAGAGCGGCCGCGACCAGGTCGACGCGCTGGCCCGCTGCCACAGCGGTTGGTCCATGGGCTTCAAAGGCCTGCGGCCCGACAATCGGCATAGGGGGCAGCCATTGTTGGCTGCGCCCCTGCCACACCACCCGGCATGCGGGTCCGCACCGGGCGGTTCGAGAGTTTGAGGTCATGAGAGTCTGGGCAGTCCCATTTGATCGAAGT
>CAITXW010000522.1 GCA_903896425.1 uncultured beta proteobacterium
CACGCTGTACGGCTGGCACCTGTCGTATTTCACCGGCAAGGTCTTGTGCTACCTGCGCTACAAGCAGGCGCCTTTTGTTTTGCAACCGGTCAATCTGTACACGCTGACGCAGCGCATCAAGCGCGAAACCGGTGCTGTCGTGATGCCGGTCATGGTGACGCCGCAGGGCCAGTGGATCCAGGACAGCAGCGTCATCATCGACCACATCGAGGCGCGTTATCCAGAGCCGTCCATCATTCCGGCCACACCGGTGCAGCGTTTTGTTGCCTCCCTGATCGAAGCCTGGGGCGACGAATGGTGGGTGCCGATTGCCATGCACACGCGCTGGTCGTATCCGGAAAACTATCGCCTGTTCGAGCACGACGCCGGCCGCGCGCTGCTGCCGCATTGGCCCGGCTTCATCCAGCGCCGTGCTGTGCGTTTCATTGCAGCCAAGCTGCGCCGCATGCTGCCCTCGGTGGGTGTGCGCCCGGAGCAGTTTGCCGTGATGGATGCGTGGACGGCGCACTTGCTCGATCTGCTCGATGCCCATTTCGCGCAACTGCCATTTTTGCTCGGCAGCCGTCCGACGCTGGCCGACTTTGGCCTGGTTGGCACCATGTATGGGCACCTCGGGCGCGACCCCTGGCCGGCGCGCGAACTCGTCGCCAAGCGCGTGCACCTGCGCGCATGGATCGACCGCATGGCCAATCCGGTGCCGCTGACCGAAGACGCTGCGCTGCTGCCAGACGACCAGATAGCGACTACGCTGTTGCCGGTGTTGCGCCTCATTTGCGCCGAGTTCTTGCCCATGCTCGAAGGCATCAACGAACAGGTCAAGGCGTGCCTGCCAAGCCTTCCTGCCGGCAAGGCCTTGCCGCGCGTGCTCAAAGACGTCGAGGTGCCGATGGGCGAGTCGCGCTTTCGCCGCGCCGCGCTGCCTTACACGCTGTGGATGGCGCAGCGCACGCTCGACGTTTACCACGCCATGGGCACCGCAGAGCAGGGCCGAGTGCAGGACTGGCTACGCGGGCTTGGTGGCGAACGGCTGCTGGCGTTGGACATCCCGCGCCTGCAACGCCAGGGACTGCGCGTGCGGGCCGAGACTCCGGCATGAAACGGGTCCTGCTGGCGGCTCTGCTGGCGCTGGGCGGCCTTGCGGCTGCGCTGTACCTCCAGGCCGAACAGATCATTCTGGGCGCTGAAGCCTACATCTTTGGCTATCCGCTGGTCATCATGGACGTGACGCGAAGCAATGCAACGCAGATGCTGGGCCCGGAAAACCAGTTGCACCGCGTGCGCAGTTTTCCCGATGCCGGTTTTCGCGAGGTGGTGCGCCCCAATGTCGACACGCTCTACACCAGCGCCTTTATTGACATGGCCAAAGGTCCCAGGGTGTTCGAGATGCCGGCCAACAGTCAGCGCTATGAGGTGATGCCCTTCATGGACGCCTGGACCCACGTTTTCGCCGCGCCCGGCACACGCAGCACCGGCACCAAGGGTGGCAAGTTTTTGCTGGTGGGGCCGACCTGGCAGGGCCTTGTGCCGGCGGGGCTGACGCTGCTGCGCGCGCCAACCCGGATGGTCTGGTTGATCGGGCGCACGCAGACCAACGGCGTGGCCGACTACCCGCTGGTGCATGGTTTGCAGGATCGTTTGACGCTGCGCTCGCTCTCATCCTGGCAGGCCGGCCGCGACGATGAAACGCCGACCTGGCAGCGCGCAACGCAGCGCTTGGCGCCACCGATCGAGCAGATGCAGGCCATGCGCAGCGAGGTCTTTTTCACCCGCTTGGCACAGTTGATGGTGGACAACCCGGCAAGCGTGGTCGATGCGCCCATGTTGGCCAAACTCGCGCGCATCGGCATCAGACCCGGAGACGCACTGCACTGGAGTCTGCTGGAGCGCTGGAGTGTTGGTTTGGGACGCTGGATTGCCGACTTCGCCGTGGCGCGAGAACTGAAAAAACCGCGCGATCTGGTGCGCGGTTGGGCGACGCCGCCGACCAATCTGGGCAACTACGGCACCGACTACAACACGCGCGCCGCTGTTGCCATGGTGGGGCTCGGTGCCAATCTGCCAGCTGACGCCATTTACCCCAACACGCGCCTTGATCAGGACGGCCGCGCACTCGAGGGCAGTCAGCGTTATCGTTTGCATTTCAAGGCCGGTGAACTGCCGCCGGTGAACGCCTTCTGGTCGGTGACGGCCTATAACGCGCAGGACTTTTTTATCGATAACCCGCTGCAGCGTTACGCGCTGGGGGATAGGGATCCGCTGGCTTTTAATGCTGACGGTTCGCTTGATTTGCTGGTGCAGGCGACAGCGCCGAGCGGCGAGTTGGCGAAGAACTGGTTGCCGGTGCGTGCCGGCGAACCGTTCCTGCTGAATGCTCGCCTTTATTGGCCCAAGCCTGCGGCCTTGAGCGGCGCCTGGGGCATGCCGGTGGTCGAGCGCATCGATTGATCCGGCCATGCAAGCGTTCGCTCTGACCCGACTCGCATTCCGGCTACTGGCGGTGCTCGCGTTGTGCGCCCTGTGTGCGAGCCTGGCCCAGGCGCAACTGACCCCCCAGGGCCTTTGGAAGACCTTTCATGAAAAGAGCGGGGCGCCGCGTTCGCTGGTGCGCGTCACGGAAACAAACGGTGTTGTCAGCGCCCGGGTCGAGAAGCTGCTGGACCCCTCGCTCAAGCCCGACGTCGTGTGCTCGCGTTGCAAGGACGAGCTGTTTGATAAGCCTATCATTGGCATGATGGTCGTGCGCGGCGTGCGACAAAGTCGCAGCGATCCGTCTGTGTGGGACGGCGGCGAGATCCTCGAACCGGAAGATGGCAAGATTTACTCGGTGCGAATGAAGCCCTTGGACGGGGGGCAACGGCTCGAGGTGCGCGGCTATCTGGGCGTGCCGATGCTGGGCCGAACCCTGAACTGGGTTCGTGTCGAATGAGGTCCCAATTGTGAACGCAGCGTGCTATCTGAACGAAAGCCAAACATGACCGATTCCTATCTCAACTTTGCCAACTCACCGATCGGCGCGAAGCTGACCAAGGCACTCGGGCTGCCCAAGCCGATGGTGCTGGAGCGCTTTGAAGAGGGACAGAGCGCGATCAAGGGCACGGTGCTGCTCGGTGGTGGCGGCGCACCGCAACTGTTGCCGGCGCTGGCTGCCGTGCTGAAGTCAATGGAGGCGCAAACACTGGCGCACGCGCAATTGCCGCAGTGGACGCCGGTCGCTAACGCGGCGGGCTTGTTGACGGGTCGCTGGGGCCTGGAGGGCGAGCCTGGCGAAAAAGTTAAAGCATTGGTGTTTGATGCCAGTGGCATGGACGACAGCAGCCAGTCCGACGCGCTGTACCAGTTCTTTCATGACACGGCGCGTTCCATCCTGCCCTGTGGCCGCGTCGTCATCATCGGGCGTCCGCCGGAGGCCTGCAAAGCGCCGCGCAAGGCCACAGTCCAGCGTGCGCTTGAAGGACTGAGTCGCTCGCTGGCCAAGGAACTGAAGAAATCGATCACGGTGCAACTGGTCTATGTGGCCGAAGGCGCCGAAGACCAGATTGAATCAACACTGCGCTTTCTGCTGTCGCCGCGCTCGGCCTATGTCTCGGCGCAAGTGATCCGGATCGGCCAGGCGGTTGGGCCGCGCGCGCTGCCAGCAGATTGGAGCAAACCGCTGTCGGGTAAAAAGATTCTGGTGACTGGTGCTTCGCGCGGCATTGGCGCGTCGATTGCCGAAGTGCTCTCGCGTGAGGGGGCCTCGGTCATCTGTCTCGATGTGCCGCAGGCGCAGGCTGGGCTTGACGAGATCGCGGCCAAAGTGGGTGGCACAGCCATGGCGCTGGACATCGTCGCAGCCGATGCGCCGCAGCAACTGGTCGATGCCGCCCTGGCGCAGGGCGGCTGGGATGGTGTTGTGCACAACGCCGGCATCACGCGCGACAAGACGATTGCCAACATGAAGCCGCACTTCTGGCAGATGGTGCTCGACGTCAATCTGTTGGCGCAGGAGCGCATCAACGACGCGCTGATTGCAGCGGGTGCCATCAAGCGCGGTGGGCGCATCGTCTGTGTGTCGTCGATCTCGGGCATCGCCGGTAACCTGGGGCAGACCAATTACGCGCTGTCCAAGGCCGGTGTCGTTGGCATGGTGCAAAGCATGGCACCCGTGCTTGCGGCGCACGGCGTCACCATCAATGCGGTGGCGCCGGGCTTTATCGAAACGCAGATGACGGCGGCGATTCCCTTCGCAATCCGCGAAGCCGGGCGGCGCATGAATGCCATGAGCCAGGGCGGTTTGCCGCAGGATGTGGCCGAGACGATTGCCTGGTTTGCCAGCCCGGCATCGAGCGGCCTGACCGGCAATCTGGTGCGTGTCTGCGGCCAGAGTTTGATCGGAGCCTGACGCCCAATGAAAACCATCGAAATTAGCCAGCCCAAAAGCGCCGCCGCCAGTTTTCTGGGGGTATTGCTTGCGAGCCGCAAACATGCGGGGGCGGTTGCTGCCTTGCCCGAAGTGACCCTGGTGCGACCGCAAGTGGTGCTGGACGCGGCGCACATTGCGCGCTATGCCAGTGTCTGCGGTTTTCATGCGGTGCAGGGCGTGCCGCTGAGTTATCCGCAGATGCTGAGCTTCCCGTTGCTGATGGCTTTTTTTGCATCCGGCGACTGTCCCTGGCCGGCCATGGGCACCGTGCACCTGGCAAACCGGATCGTGCAGCACCAGCGCCTGAACGCCGGTGACAGCCTGCGCGTCGAGGTGCAGACCGG
>CAITXW010000523.1 GCA_903896425.1 uncultured beta proteobacterium
AAGCCTTGAGCCACTACCCCGAGACGCTGCCGACCGACACCTGCGACAGTTGGACAGCCCATCTTCCGACGAAGTTGATTGCTGCGCAGAAGTAGCTACCCCATCAGCACCAAAACAATGCCCCTGGTAAGCACGGTCCTCTATTGACTCTAAAAGCCTTGTAGTCTGGCGAGACACAACGAACAGTGCCCTCGCCGGAGTTGCAAGAGACTCAAGAAGTGCAGAGGGGGCTGCTGCCGAATTTCAAAAAGACACCAATTAAGGTATAATTTCTATACCATGTTCTCATTCGAATTTGACGCGGCCAAGAGCAAATCCAACCTTGCAAAGCACAGCATTGACTTTGTCGAGGCACAGCTACTTTGGAATGATCCCTCTTTGCTCGAAATCGAGGCCAAGACGGAAGATGAGCCCCGATATCTGGTGATTGGTCTTATCGGCGAAAAGCATTGGTCAGCGGTCATTACCTACCGCGGCCCCCATATTCGATTGATTTCTGTTCGTCGCGCGCGCACTGAGGAGGTAGCCCTGTATGAAAGCTAAGAGTTTTGAGAAACAGTTTGATGAAGGTGCCGACATCACCGGCGCCCTGGACTTGTCCAAGGCAAAACGCGTTCTGCAGGAACAGAAGCGCGTGAATGTTGATTTTCCGACATGGATGATTGAATCATTGGATCGTGAAGCGACCAAGCTCGGCGTTACTCGCCAATCGGTTATCAAGGTGTGGTTGGCTGAACGACTTGAACTGACAGCATCGAATGCATCAGTGCATCGGATGCGCGCCGGTACCGCGGCCCGCTGAATCGACCGGGTAGGTCCGGTTAAATCCGTTCCGCGTCGCCTACTCCTTCAGCACCAAAACATTGCCCCCTGGTAAGCCAGGTCCGACTTGACCTTGCCGGCGTGCATCATCATCGCCAATCGATGCCTCGCTTTGAGCTTGGCCTCCCTACAGGCCAGCGCAACCCCCGGGTGCATCTCCACCTGACGCGCGGTTGATGGCCCGAGTTCCAGCAACGCAGCCAGGATTGCCGCTTCAATTTCTTGCAGTTTATTCATGGCCGTGAAGGAATCCTGGTTTGCATCGGTCCACTTGCATCATCTCTAAACTCTTGATCTGGGTGCAATCGCAGCAGTAGTCAAAGCCCAGGTTGAACACGGGCTCACCATCGACCACCAGAATCACCCGCGGCTCGCCCTTGTGGTTTTGCACAGCGGCAGCGCTCTTCAGATATTCCACCCACTCCAAGCGGTTCAGAAAGCATGGCGGTGGCGGCGGATGCAGATCGGCAACGGCGTCGTTGAGGTTGATTCGTGCCATGTCAGTCCTCCTGTGTATCGTTACTCAGGCGCGGCGCGATCACGTATCGCATCAATGCGATACCGTCATCGTCATCAATTGACTGCCAGTTATGGTTGCTACCAAACATGGTTGCCCTCTGACTTTTCAGCAATATGGATCTCGCGTGCAATGGCAGCCCAAACGGCAATGCTGCCCTCTACCGTCCATTCGTAGTGCTGCCACTGATCAGCGTGTTGAATCCTCAAATTGACAGCCGCCGGCCAGACTGATCGCCAATCGGCTCGGTCTAGCCGATAGAACAACACCGGAAGCTTGCCTCCCGCTTGGCTGACGCACTGCATCCACCAAGCAGCGATATCTGACCGTGTAGCTGTGGCATAGCGCTTGATCTCGACCGACCACCCTGGCACCCCCACGAGGTCACTGTCCCCTGCCGCATTGCGGACCCGCCGACTCACATCCCAGCCGGTGTGATCCCGAATTTGCGCCGCGGCCTCGCGCTCACCGACCTGTCCTTTGGTTCGTTGCATTCGGCCCATTTCAGCGCCCTCTCCGCCAATTTGGGGGCTTTTGGGGTGATGGGGTGATGTAGGGTGGTGTTCCAGCCCATCCTATAGAGAATGGCACCCTGCGAATCTCCCACGCGTGGGATGGAACATCACCCATGATCACCCCATCACCCCATATAAAAGCGGCGTTTTTCTTCATTCAAGGTCCTTTGCCTGCGCTTGCGCGTCCGTCAGGGTCCACTTAGACGGCAATTTGCCCCCATTTACTTTGATCACGGCAAGCTTCAAACCGCCGGCAATCCGGTTTTTGTTTGATCGGAGCCAAAAACCCACCTTGGCGCTACTCGTGGTATCCGCACATCCCGCCTGCTCCAACGCATCGCGCAGCGGGTAGTTGCTGCTTGCCCAGTTGGCCAGGTCGTTGGATCTGAACTCATGCTGACCTGTTCCTTTAACTTTGACTTTGACTCGAGCGAGTGACTGGATCTGATCAAAAGCGTTGGCGATATCGCTCGATCCATCGTTGTCGAATTGGACGGCCCCAACGGGGTCCTCCTGCCCCAGCCACACGAGCGCATCGCGTACCCGCCACGACCAGTCCTCAAACGATTCCAGCGGTGGCAATTGCAAGGGCTCTGGATGGATCGCATAGGCCCGCAAGACCGTCAGGGCGGCAGCAATCAGCCGCGGTCGGTGCTGTTTGATATAGTTGGCAAGGCTTGGGTGATCAAACTCAATGTTCCGCTCCCG
>CAITXW010000524.1 GCA_903896425.1 uncultured beta proteobacterium
GCCACACACTCGGTACAGTTGCCCGGTGGCCAGGGCACCAGCAGCGGCGGCCAGCGCGAGATGGTGCCGGTGCTGGCGCGTGCGGCCGTGGCCGTCGGCGTTGCCGGCCTGTTCATGGAAACCCATCCCGATCCGTCCAAGGCCATGAGCGATGGCCCCAACGCCGTGCCGCTCAAACACATGCGCGCCCTGCTGGAAACCCTGCTGGCGCTGGACATTGTTACCAAGCGCTGCGGTTTCCTCGAAGACCGCTTTGCCATTTAAGTTTTGTTTTTTAGTTTGGAAAGAAAGTCATGAGTGCAATTGTTGACATCGTAGGCCGCGAGATTCTGGATTCACGCGGCAACCCCACCGTTGAATGTGACGTCCTGCTCGAATCGGGCACCATGGGCCGCGCCGCCGTGCCTTCGGGCGCTTCCACCGGCAGCCGCGAAGCGATCGAGCTGCGTGATGGCGACAAGAGCCGTTACCTGGGCAAAGGCGTCTTGAAAGCGGTGGAACACATCAACACCGAAATCTCCGAAGCCGTGCTCGGGCTCGATGCGTCCGAGCAGGCCTTTCTCGACAAGACCCTGATCGACCTGGACGGTACCGAGAACAAATCGCGCCTGGGTGCCAACGCCATGCTGGCGGTCTCGATGGCAGTGGCGCGTGCGGCGGCCGAAGAATCGGGCCTGCCGCTGTACCGCTACTTTGGCGGAATGGGCGGCATGCAAATGCCGGTGCCGATGATGAACGTGGTCAATGGCGGCGCGCATGCCAACAACAACCTCGACATCCAGGAGTTCATGATCATCCCGGTCGGCGCACCGAGCTTTCGCGAAGCGGTTCGCTACGGCGCTGAAGTCTTTCACGCGCTGAAGAAGATCCTGCACGACAAGGGCATGAGCGTGGCGGTCGGTGACGAAGGCGGTTTCGCGCCGAATGTTGACGGCCATGAAGCCGCCATCCAGCTGATCCTGCAAGCCATCGACGCCGCTGGCTATGTTGCCGGTGAGCAGATTGCGCTGGGTCTGGACTGCGCCGCCAGCGAGTTCTACAAGGACGGCAAGTACCACATCGAAGGCGAAGGCCTGATCCTCTCGTCGCAGGAATGGACCGACATGCTGGCCACCTGGGTTGACAAATACCCCATCATCAGCATCGAAGACGGCATGAGCGAGAACGACTGGGACGGCTGGAAGATCCTGACCGACCGCCTGGGCAAAAACGTGCAGATCGTCGGCGACGACCTGTTCGTCACCAACACCAAAATCTTCAAGGAAGGCATCGACAAAGGCATTGCCAATTCGATCCTGATCAAGATCAACCAGATCGGCACCCTGACCGAAACCTTTGCCGCCATCGAGATGGCCAAACGCGCCGGCTACACCGCCGTCATCAGCCACCGATCCGGCGAGACCGAGGACTCAACCATTGCCGACATTGCGGTCGGCACCAACGCGCTGCAGATCAAGACCGGCAGCCTGAGCCGCTCGGACCGCATCGCCAAGTACAACCAGTTGCTGCGCATCGAGGAAGACCTCGGTGACATCGCCAGCTACCCGGGCCGTGCGGCCTTCTACAACCTGCGGTAAAACACTGATGGGTCGGCGCATTGTTCCTGTCGCGCTACTTTGTCTGCTCGTGATCGTTCACGCGCAACTGTGGTTCGGCCGGGGCAGCTTGCCGGCCGTGTCGCGCTTGCAGAATCAACTCGCGGCGCAGCAGCAGCAAAACCAGCAGGCGCAACTCGCCAACGATCAACTGGCGGCCGAAGTGCGCGACCTCAAGGAAGGCATGGAAATGGTCGAAGAAAAAGCGCGCCGCGAACTCGGCATGGTCAAGTCCAACGAAATCTACGTGCTGATCAAGCCCGGCAAATAAGGCTGCTGTATTGTCAGCCCCGTATTGCGCTGCGCTGCATACGGGCTACGCGTGGCTGGAAGTAGCCCGTATGAAGCCGCAGGCGTAATACGGGGACAAACCCCGCCACTTACTGCACCCGCGAACTGCCTGGCGGCACTTCGCCGGTCTGGCGAAAAATCTGCGCCACATCGATCGCATCAAAGTGGTAATGCGCGCCACAAAAATCGCAGCCAACATCAACCTCGCCGATTTCAGCCAGAATACTCAGCGCCTCGGGCTCGCCCAGGCCCAGGATCATGCGGCCAACGCGCTCGCGACCGCAGGAGCAGGCAAAGCGCGGAGCGGCGTCTCCTGTCAGTGGCTCGAAGTGCATCAGGCTTTCTTCCCAGAACAAGCGCCGCAGGATGGTGTCCACGTCAAGCGTCAACAATTCCTCGCGCTTGAGAGTCCCGGCCAGCATCGCGATGCGTTTGTAGTCTTCGTTGATGCCAATCTGGTCTTCATCACGCTGCGCTGCGCCACCCAGATTGCCTGTACCCTGCAGCGGCAAACGCTGGATCAGCAAGCCGGCAGCGACCTTGTCATCGGCGGCCAGCACCAGCGTCGTATCCAACTGCTCGCTTTGAAGCATGTAGTGTTCCAGCACCTCGCTGAGTTTTTCGAGTTTCTCGCGCTGCTCGCCAAACAGCGGCACCACGCCCTGGTACGGCTGCTGCCCGGGCAAGCGACTCTTGGGGTCGAGCGTGATGGCGCACTTGCCCTCGTTGTTCATATTGACGAGGGTGCTGAGCGTGGCCGTGGCAGCGACCTCGCCGACCACAGTGGCGGTGGCGCGCAGTGAAAAATCCGGTTGCACTTCGGCCACCGCCAGCTTGACCGGTCCATCACCAAAAATCTGCAAAATCAGCGCGCCGTTGAACTTGATGTTGGCCTGCATCAGCGTGGCCGCTGCCACCATCTCGCCCAGCAGATGCCGCACCGGCAACGCATAACTGGTCCCCGCAAGCGCGCGCCGCTGCAGGATTTCGGTCCAGGCGTCGGTCAGGCGCACCAGCACGCCGCGCACCGGCAGCCCTTCAAACAAAAACTTGTGAACTTCAGACACGCATTGCTTTCTTTGGATTCAATATTTCAGACTTGGCAAGCATCAGCCAATTTTGTGCAGGCCTTCGCGAAAACGCTTCGCATTGCCAACATAGCCCTGGGCCCCCAGCCGCAGGCCCGCAATCTGCTCCTCTGTGAGCTGGCGCAGGACCTTGGCCGGACTGCCCATGATCATGGAGCCGTCGGGAAACTCCTTGTTTTCCGTCACCAGTGAGCCCGCACCCACCAGACAGCCTTTGCCGATTTTGGCGCCGTTGAGCACCACAGCGCCGATACCGATCAGGCTGCCGTCGCCAATCGTGCAACCGTGCAGCATGACCATGTGGCCGACCGTCACATCCTCGCCAATCGTCAGCGGCTTGCCGATGTCAGCGTGCAGCACGCTGGCGTCCTGGATGTTGGAGCGCGCGCCGATGCGGATGACCTCCGTGTCGCCACGGATCACCGTGCCAAACCAGACACCGACCTGCTCGCCCAATTCCACATTGCCCATCACCTGGGCGCTGTCTGCGACCCAGGCCGAATCCGCGATGCGCGGGGTGATACCGTCAAGTTCATAAATTGCCATAGCTTGCAGTTCCTACTTTCAAAGTTAAAGTCTGTAGCCCGTATGAAGCCGCAGGCGCAATACGGGGACGCCTTTGCGACTGCCAACCCCATATTACGCTGCGCTCCATACGGGCTACGCGTCGCAATGACGAATCTCGGGCTCACGCATCCTATTGTCGCAACCTGCTCAGCCCCGCGGATGATGCTTGGCGTGCAGCACTTTCAGCCGTTCCAGCGCGACGTGAGTGTAGATGGTGGTCGTCGAAATATCGGCGTGCCCGAGCAACATCTGCACAGCGCGCAAATCGGCACCGTGGTTGAGCAGGTGCGTGGCAAAGGCGTGGCGCAGCGTGTGCGGCGACAGCGGCGCCGTGATGCCGGCGCGCAACGCCAGGCGCTTGACGATCATCCAGAACATGACGCGGCTCATGGCGCTGCCGGCTTTCGGTCCGCGGTGCGTCACAAACAAATCGTCGCTCTGGCGCCCTGCCAGCAAGCTCGGCCGCGCTTCTTCCAGGTATTGTTTGATCCACTGTGCGGCGACTTCACCAAACGGCACCAGACGCTCCTTGTTGCCCTTGCCAAAAACGCGCAGCACGTTCTCCGACAGGCTGACATTGAAAACCCGCAGCGTCACCAGTTCGCTCACGCGCAGGCCGCTGGCGTACATCAACTCCAACATGCTGCGGTCACGCACGCCCAGCACGGTGTCGGTATCGGGTGCACCCAGCAACGCTTCCACCTGGGCCTCGGTCAGCGTCTTGGGCACGCGCAGCGCCTGACGTGCCGCCTGCAGCTTGAGTGTCGGGTCGGCGTTGATCAGGCGCTCGCGCAGCGCCCAGCGAAAGTAACGTTTGAAAACCGTCAGGCGCCGATTGGCCGTGGTCGCCTTGCTGCTGGCGTGGCGCGCCGAGAAATAGGCGTCGAGATCGGCCTGCGCGGTCTCAAGCAGAACACGGCCGCGTTCAGCGAGCCAGCTTGCATACAGAGTCAAATCACGCCGGTAAGCCGCCAGCGTATTTTTTGACAAACCCTCTTCCAGCCACAGCGCGTCGATGAAGGCGTCGATCAGCGTCTCGCCCGTCATGGCCAGTCAGTCAACCTCGGGGGCAGCGAACCACGCGCAGCGGGGAGCGTGGGGGCAAGCATCAGTCCAGTTTCAGATGGGCCGACTCGACCACCTTCTTGTAGACCTCGAACTCGGCCTTGATCTGCGCCGCAAACTGCTCCGGCGTATTGGCAATGATGATGGAGCCGGTCTCCTCGATGCGCTTCTTCACGGCCGGGTCTTCCAGCGCCTTGCGCACGCCAGCGTTGACCTTGTCCACCACTTCCTTGGACAGTCCCTTGGGGCCCCAGATGCCGTAATAGGCCATGCGATTGACCGGCTCCAGACCGACTTCCTTGAAGGTCGGCACATTGGGCAATTGCGCCAGCCGTTGCGGCGCCGCCACCACGATCGCCACCAGACGCCCGGATTGAATGAAAGGCAGGGCCGAGGGCAGGTTGTCGAAGGTCATGGGCACCTGACCGGCCACCGTGTCGTTCAGGGCCGGACCGGCACCGCGATACGGGATGTGGGTGATGAAGGTGCCGCTCAGGTTCTTGTACAACTCGGTCTGCAGATGGCCGATGCCACCCGTGCCGGACGAAGAGTACGAATACTTGCCCGGGTTTTTCTTGACCTCGGCCAGAAAGCCCTTGTAGTCCTTGGCCGGAAAACTCGGGTGCACCGCGATCACATTGGGCGTGGCCGCAATGTTGATGATGGGCGTGAAGTCGGTCAGCGGGTTGTACGGCGTGCGCGGATTGATGGCCGGATTGGCCGCCGTCGTTGACACCGTCGCGATACCCAGGTTATAGCCATCGGGTGCTGCCTTGGCGGTTTCATTGGCGCCGATGATGCCGCCGCCACCGGCCCGGTTCTCCACCACCACGGTCTGACCCAGGGCCTTGCCCAGCGCATCCGAGATCGTGCGGGCGATGATGTCGGTGGTGCCACCGGGGGCAAACGGCACCTGCAGCTTGATGACCTTGTTCGGATAGCCCTGCGCCAGGGCCGAGCCGGCCAGCACCAGCAGACTGAAACTAATAAGTGTTCGACGGAACATGATTTTTTTACTCCTCTGTTATTCAAAATGCATTTTCAACTTGCCAACATTATCCTGTCATTGCGGGCCACGACCCGCAATCTATGGCTCGTGTGGCACTGTCATAAGGCATGGATCCCGGGTCAAGCCCGGAATGACAACTACGGGGCAGGGATGACAGGCCGATCTTACCCGCGCCGCATAGCACCCATTCACTGGTATTCTCGCCGGGTGAATTTTGCCCAACTTCTGTTCCCCGATTTTTCGCTGATTCTGGCGGGCTACCTGGTGTGCCGCTACACGGCACTGGGGCGCACGGTGTGGGAGCAGGTTGAGACCCTGGTCTACTTTCTGTTCTTTCCGTTGCTGCTGTTTCATTCGATCATCAAGAGCCCGCTCGACGTCCAGGCGGCGTCGAGCCTGATCGGCGCGGGCTGGGCCATGGGTCTGTGCGGCATTGCGCTGGCCTACTCCCTGCCCTACTGGCCGCTGCTGGCGCGCCACATCCCGCGGCGCGCGCACGCCGCCAGCGCGCAGGTGGCGTTTCGCTTCAATTCCTTCATCGGCCTGGCGCTGGCCGAACGGCTGGCCGGCCCCCCGGGCTTGCTGCTGATTGCAGTCTTGATTGGCGTTTGCGTGCCGCTGTTCAACGTTGCTGCGGTCTGGCCGATGGCGCACCATGCGCAACGCGGTCTGCTGCGTGAGCTCGCGCGCAACCCGCTGATCATCGGCACGGCATCCGGTCTGGCGGCGAACCTGCTGGGCCTGAGCCTGCCGTTCTGGATCGAGCCCACCATCAGCCGCATCGGCGGCGCCTCGCTGGCGCTGGGCCTGATGGCAGCGGGCGCCGGCATGCAGTTCGGCGCACTTGGGCGCGCCAAGGCCCTGACGCTGGCGCTGCTCACCATTCGCCATTTGCTGATGCCGCTGCTGGCGCTGGCCTTTGCCCGGTTGTTTGGGCTAAACCCGGTACAGACCACCGTGCTGCTCGCGTTCTCGGCCCTGCCCACCGCCCCCAGCGCCTACGTGCTGGCCGCGCGCATGGGTTACGACGGCGCTTACGTGGCAGGACTGGTCACACTCTCCACGCTGCTGGGCATGGCGAGCCTGCCGTTTGCACTGGGGCTGCTGCGCTAGCCACACGACGCCATGACAGAACGATGGTTTTGTGCCCTTTGGACTGGACGAAACCGAATCTCAAGTTAATATTCAGCCATATTAAAACGTAAGCCTGAAGATCACGCCCCAGGTTTGCGCCAACAAAATGGAGGTCAGGGTGGAGAGAAAGGATCAAGCCGCGACCGCCTCTGGCACAACCGGACCCGACCCCGCAGCAGACCTGCGCCAGCGCGCCGAAGCCGCCTTACGTGCCAAAGCCGAAAAGCGGCCACCACCGAGCGCCCCCCCTTCAGTCGAAGCCATGCAACAGGCGCTGCACGATCTGGAAGTGCACCAAATCGAGCTTGAGATGCAAAACGAGGAGCTGCGCCGCGCACTGGCGGAACTCGAAAGCAGCCAGGCGCGCTATTTCGATTTCTATGACCTGGCGCCGGTAGGGTATTGCACACTCAGCGACACCGGATTGATCGTGCAGGCCAATCTGAGCACGGCCAAGCTGCTCGGATACCCCCGCAGCGCGCTTGTCGGGCAGCGCTTCACAAAATTTATCCATCCCGAGCAGCAAGATACCTACTACAAACTGCGCCACCGCGTCCTGGAAAGTGGCGAAATTGAGTTCTGCGAACTGCGCCTGCGCACGAACGACGACCAATTCACATGGATTTACCTGCAGGCCATTGCGGCGTCCGATGAAGCGGGCGTGCAGCAAGTGCGCATGGTGCTCAGCGACATCAACAAGCAGCATGCGCAAAGCGAACAACTGCAACTGCAGGCGCTGGTGCTTGACCAGATCCCGAGCCAGGTCGCCATCACCGACCTCAATGGCATGGTGACCTATCTCAATCGCGCCGGCATGGAGCGACGCAGCCAGAACGGCGACGGATTTATGGGCCAGCACGTCAGCCAATACGTCGATGGCCTAAAAGGCGATGCCACGCAGCAGGAAATTGCGGCTGCAACGCTGGCCCACGGCAGTTGGAAGGGCACAGTCGTCAACCCCCTGGCCGATGGTTCAAACCGGACTTATCAGTTGCACACGACCCTGGTGCGAGACGAATCAGGTAGCCCGGTCGCCATGGTCGGTGTCGCTGCCGACATCACGCCCCGACTCCAGTTGGAACAAGCGTTACGCCAGCGCGAACAGTACACGCGTGCCCTGCTTGACAATTTTCCGTTCGAGGTCTGGCTCAAGGACCTGGATGGCCGCTACCTGATGGTCAACGAGGTATTGGCCAGACTGCACGGTTGGCCCTCCGCGCAATCGCTGCTGGGCAAGACCGTTTCCGATATCACGGATGCAGAATCGTCCGCGCTGGCCAACGTCCATGAACAGTCCATCATCAGCAGCGGACGCAGCTTTATGTCGGAGCACCAGTTTACGAACCAGGGCCAACCCATCTGGGTCGAGACCTACAAGTCACCGGTTGTGGTCGACGGGAAAATTGTCGGTACCGTTGGCTATTCGCGCGACATCAGCGAGCGGCGCCAACAGGAAGAAAAGCTGCGCCTGCAGGCCCTGGTACTCGATCAGATCCAGGACACGGTCAACATCACCGACCTCAATGGCATCGTCGTCTATATCAACCAGGCTGGCATCGAGAAGGCAGCCCATGCAATGAAAGTGTCCGGCCAGCATGTCAGCTCCTACGGCAACAGCGCACAAGCCGATGCCACGCATGAACAGGTGCTCGCCACAACACGCGAACAGGGGCATTGGCGCGGCACGATAGGCCACGCACGCAACGATGGCTCTGTGCTGCTGTACGACGTGCGCACGACCCTGGTGAAGGACGAATCCGGCAAACCGATCGCCATGGTTGGCGTTGGCACCGACATCACGCGCCAACTTGCACTGGAGAAGGAACTGCGCCAGCGTGAAGCCTATCAGTGCGCCATACTGGACAACTTTCCCTTCCAGGTCTGGCTCAAGGGTCTCGACAGTCGCTACCTGGCCGTGAACCATGCGCTTGCCGCGATGCACGACTGGCCCTCGGCGACATCGCTGGTGGGCAAGCGCTTCGCTGACCTTGTCGATGCGGCGTCGGCTGAAAAGGCGCTTGCGCAAGAGCAGGAAGTCATGGCCAGCGGCGAAAGCCATGTCATGGAAATCCTGCTGCCAGTCAGAGGCGAGCAGCGCTGGTTTGAAACCTACAAGGCGCCGATCGTGATGGACGGGCAGTTGATCGGCACCGTTGGATATGCACGCGACATCACCGAACGCAAACAGATTGAATCAGAGTTGTTGGCCGCCAAGGACGAAGCCATGAAGGCAAACCAGGCCAAGTCGCACTTTCTGGCTGCCGCCAGCCATGACCTGCGCCAACCCATTTTCGCGCTGACCCTGTTCTTTGGCAGTTTGAAAACCCGCCTTCATCCCCATCACGGCGAACTGCTCGCCAAGATCGAGACCTGCATCGAGAGCCTGAGCGAGATGCTGACCGGTCTGCTGGACGTGAGCAAGCTCGAAGCCGGCGTCATTGTCCCCACGACCACAGATTTTTCTGTTGACGAGTTGCTGCGCAAGTTGCTTGCCACGCACGGTGCGCGGGCACACAGCGCGGGTCTGCGCCTGCGCTGGCGCAACAGCGGTCTGGTCGGACACAGCGACCCCGTCCTGCTGGGCCGGATTGTCGGCAACCTGCTGGACAACGCCATTCGCCACACGCGCCAGGGCGGCGTGCTGATTGCCTGCCGACGCCGCGATGGGCGGCACTGGATCGAAATATGGGATACCGGCATCGGCATTGCGCAGGACAAACTCGGCTTCATTTTCCAGGCCTTCAGCCGGCTCGACGAGGCAGCGCAGATCCGCGGCAGTGGCCTGGGCCTGGCGATTGTCGATAAGACTGCCGCGCTGCTGGGACTGCAAATCCGCGTGCGTTCGCAGCCAGGGCGGGGCTCCCTGTTCGCCATTGAATTGCCCTTGGGTCAGCGATTGCCACCAGCCCAGCAAACCAGCCGCCGCTATCTGACGCAGCGCCTGCGGATCGCCCTGGTGGAAGACGACAACCGGGTGCTCGACGCGTTGATACAGGTACTCGAAGACGCCGGTCACGAACTGATCGTGGCGAGCAGCGGCAAGGCACTGATCGATGCGCTGGGCCGACGCGCACCCGACATCATCGTGTCAGACTACCGTCTGGTGGGCACCGAAACCGGCTACGACGTGATTGAAATCAGCCGCAAGATTTTTGGCAACGATCTGCCAGCGCTGCTGATCACGGGCGATACCGACCCGGCACTGGTTCTGAGCATGTCACGGCGCGGCATCCAGGTGCTCTACAAGCCCTTGAAGTTCGAATCGCTGCAGGATGCCATCCGGGACGCCGTCGACGCCAGACGCGCCGCCAAGCCTTAGCGCAAAGCCCAGGCCACGTGCTCGCGCACCAGAGGGCTCGGGTGTTCGGCACGCGCAGCCAGCGCCGCACGCAGCGCCGGCTTAGGCGCCGCTCGCAAGGCATTGCCCAGCGCTACTGCGATGTTGCGCAACCAGCGCTCATGGCCGATGCGCCGGATCGGGCTGCCTTCGGTGTAGCGCAAAAACGCTTCTTCGCTCCAGGCAAACAGGGTCACCAGATCGCTGCCGACCAGGCCCACGCGTGCATCGAAATCAGGCAAGGCGCTGCGCTGGGCAAACTTGTTCCAGGGGCAAATCAGTTGACAGTCGTCGCAGACATAGATGCGATTGCCGATCAGCGCCCGCAGGTCCAGCGGGATTGATCCGGCATGCTCGATCGTGAGGTAGGAGATGCAGCGCCGCGCATCAAGCCGCTGCGGCGCCACGATCGCCTGCGTCGGGCAGATAGCCATGCAGGCACTGCAACTGCCGCAATGGCCCTCGACCGGATCGGTGGCCGGCAAGGCAACGTCGACATAAATTTCGCCCAGAAAAAACAGCGAGCCCGCCGTGCGATCCAGCAGCAACGTGTGCTTGCCGCGCCAGCCCAGACCGCTGCGCGCGGCCAACTCGGCTTCCAGCACCGGCGCGGAATCGGTGAAGACGCGGTACCCCAGCGGCGCCAGTTCTGCTGCCATGCGTGTGGCCAGACTTTGCAACCGGTTGCGCAGCACCTTGTGGTAATCGCGGCCACGGGCATAGAGCGAGATGATGGCCTCGCTGGGCCGCTTCAAGCGTTCAAACTCGATCACCTGCCAATCTGGCGGCGTGGCGGCACTGAGGTAATCCATGCGCGCCGTGATGACGCTGAGCGTGCCTGCTACCAGTTCCGCCGGCCGCGCGCGC
>CAITXW010000525.1 GCA_903896425.1 uncultured beta proteobacterium
GCAAAACACGCAACTGGTTGCCAGTTGGAGCAGTCACCCTCAACCCCGAGCGCGACAGCGTCATCCGAGACTACTCGGCCGACAAGCCTATTCAGCAGTTGGCTGCATGAATGAGGCGACAACTACCTTGACGCGCGCCGGAAGTCACTGGGCTGTGTCACTCATCTCAATGCGCCCCACGGCGCATTTTTGTTTTTTGGTTAACAATACCGTTGGCTCAGGGAAGGAACTGTCACACTCCACCGAAACACCCGAATGCGGCTTTACTTCCCAAACGTCAAGACAACCCTTCTTTCAATCACTCTGGTTTACGGACTCGCCTTTGGCAGCGCCAGCCACGCCGCCTCCGAAAATTTCTCCAACTGCCCGCAATTTTTCGCCAATGCGGCGCCGCCATTGATCGCTGCGCGCACAAGCAACCGTGCCCTGTGCTACGACGCTTTCGCTGTGCTTCATTCCGGTGAAAGCAAGACGCCGGTATTTGTCGCCGAGCGCCTGAACCGCGCCTCGGTGCGCGATGCCGACGAAAAACGCACCAATCGCTTCTTCCCCGACGCGCGCTTGCGTGCCGCCGAACGGGCCACGCTCAATGACTACAAAGGCAGTGGCTATGACCGGGGCCATATGGCGCCCGCTGGCGACATGCCGACGGCGCAAGCCATGGCCCAGAGTTTTTCACTGGCCAACATGGTGCCGCAGGCGCCGGAACACAACCGCGGCGTCTGGGCCAAGTCAGTGGAGCAGGCGACACGCAACTACGCCCGGCGCGCCAGTGGTGATGTTTACGTCATTACCGGGCCGGTCTATGTGCCCAGCATCGCGCTGAGCCCGGGCATCGGTCCGGGCCAGGTACGCGTACCCAAGTACCTGTTCAAGCTCGTGTACGACCAGGATCAGAACCGGGCCTGGGCTTACTGGCAGGAAAACAGCGATGCAACGCGCGCCTCCAAGCCCATCAGCTACGCCGAGTTGGTAACGCGCACCGGGGTTGACTACCTGTCGGGCGTGCACCCGAACTAAGCAGCACGCTGGCGCGGCTGTCTCGGTCGGCCAGGGGCGCGCCACGGCTGCTGCTACAGCGGGTCACCGGCAAGCTTGTTTCAGCGTCTGACTGTGGCCGGTTCCAGACCGGTCTCGCGCACAATTTCAGCCACAGCCGGTGATGTAAAGAACCGCACCAAATGACTGGCTGCTTCAGTTTGGGATGATCCTTGCACCAAGGCGGAGGAGAAAAAGATCGTTTGCTGGACCGATTCGGGCAGGGTTCCAACAAAGTCAAGTTCCTTGAAGTAAATCAACTCGCTGACTTGTTGAAAGCCCAACTCGGCATCACCACGGGCCACGACCGCGCCCACACGCTCACTCATGATTTTCCTGGCAGTGACTTTCATCTGTTCTGCTATTCCCAATTTTGGAAACAGTTCGGTCGACAGATAAGTTCCGCTGGCACTGGCCGAATAAGCCACCGACCTGGCACTGAGCAGCGTTTTCCTTAGCGCGTCCACGCTGCTGATATCGGGCTTGGGTGTGCCCTTGCGGACAGCGACGCCAATCTGTGAGCGCGCCAAGTCGACCCGGCTGCCGCCAATCAACTTGCCGTCCTTCATCAAGGCTTCAAGACCGCCTTCAGAAAGAATGACCAGATCAAACTTCTCGCCCCGCGCAAAGCGACTGGGGATTGAATCCGGTGCGTTTCCAATCGATGCACCATAGGCGCTGATCACGGTGTGGCCGGATGCTTGCTCATAGATTGGAACCAGCTTCTTGTAGGCTTCAGTGAAGGCCCCGGAGGTGACCACGCGAATTTCTGCGGCATGGACCGTTGAGCCGATCAGCAGCGAAAGAAACACGCCCAGCAAGGCCAGTCGGCGCTTCAAAGTGTGGAAGGCGCGCATGCGTGTCTCCTTTAGTTTGGAACGATGGAGACTGAACTTATTCGGCTGAGATTTTGCGTTCACGAATCACGCGACCCCAGGTTTCAGTTTCTGCCGCCATGTATTTCGCAAACTCCTGACGCGTGCCAGGTTGTGGCGTCAATCCGTGGCTGTTGAGTTGTTCGACCACGTCCGGGGATTTGAGGACCTTGACTAACTCGACATTCCAGCGGTCCAGGATCGCTGTGGGAACCTTGGATGAGGCCACAAAGGCATACCAGTTGGTCGCGCTGAAGCCAGGGTAGCCTGATTCTGCGATGGTCGGAATTTTCGGCAACGCTGTCAGTCGCATCGTGCCCGTGCTGGCCAGCGGGATCAGTTTGCCGCTTTCGATGTGTGGCAAGGCAGTTGACAGCGTGGAGTAGTAGGCCGCAACGCGGCCGCCGATCAGGTCCTGCATCGCAGGTGCGCCACCTTTGTAGGGGATGTGCACGGTGTCGATCCTGGCCATGTCGTTGAGTAATTCACCGGCAAGGTGCGAGGCGGATGCCGGACCCGTCGACGCAAAGTCGATCTTGCCCGGATTCTTTTTCGCGTACGCGATGAACTCGGCAAAGGTCTTGATGCCAACCTGGTTGTTGACGACCAGAACGTTTGGAAAGTTCACGCCCATGGTGATGGGTGAGAGGTCTTTTACGGGGTCGTAAGGCAACTTCATCATGTGCGGCGCGATGGTCAAAGGACCGACCGAGCCGAACAAGATGACACTGCCATCCGATGGGCCCTGGACTGCGAACTGGTGCGCGATATTGCCGCCAGCGCCGGGACGGTTGTCGATCACGACCGACGCGCCGATGTTTTCACCCAATTTTCTTGCAATGATGCGCGCACCGGTGTCTGCCGCGCCACCCGCAGCAAATCCGACGACCATGGTGATGGTCTTCTTGGGCGGAAAAGTTTGTGCCTGCGCAATGAGGCTTGACCATGCCAAGGCAATGCAAGCCATGGTTTTGAGTGTGCTGCGTTTGGGGTGTGTGTTCATGATCTCTCCGTTTTTTCAATCGTTGGCCAAACCGATAGGGTTGGGTTGTCTTTTTTCAATGGCGTGACGAATCAGGGACGCCGTTCTGAAAATGCCGTGGGCAAACTTGCCGTAGGGCAGCGTAAGAAACAGCGCCATCGCGATGCCCAAGTGCAGGGCCAGCAGCAGCGCCATCGCGCCACCGTCGCGCCAGACCAGCAACGCGAGGCCGCTGATGCTGACCAACAGCAGCAGCGCGATAAAGCCCCGGTCCATCGGACGCTGCGCCACATCGCCATGCGCCGGGTCGCGCTGCAGGTTGAGCCAGAGCAGCCCGATCGGCCCGATCACCAGGCCAATGCCGCCGGCCGTGCCCAGCAGCACTGGCAGGCTGTCCAACGCGTAGGGCGCGTGGCGGTCCAACAGGAAGTGGTAAATCGTGGCCACGCCGGTAGCGGCAAAGCACAGGCCAAAGCCATAGAAGCTAAAGTGGTGGAAGCGCCGACGCCACAGCGTGAAGGCATCGTCGGCGTTGTTACAGCCTTCGCCATGGCCGCCGCCAAGGTACTTCAGCCCGAGCACATCGCTGGCGGCCTCGGTGCCGGCGGCGCGGTACAGGCCCGGCGTCGGCGCGTCCTGCGCTGCATTTGCCGGGGACACGCCGCGCCAGAATTTTGCAACGCCAAGGCCCAGCGCCAACGCTGCAAATGCAAACACGCCGCCGAACAGCAGCCCCAAAAAGTTGTGGCCAAAGACGGCGTAAAAGTTGCCCTGCAGCGGCCCCGGAAAAAGCGTGCCGCGTGCCAGCAACGTGAGCAGCAGAAACAGCACCAGCGAAAAGGCTGTCGCCAGCGCCAGCGTGAGTCCATTGCGCTGATAGAGGCGGCCGAAGGCCGGCGGCCAGGCGTATTCGGTATAGGTGTCCAGGCGCACTTTTGCCATCGCCTGCGGCACGTTGACGGCGAACGCGTGCGGCGGCGCGTACTGGCAGGCGTGCAGGCAGGCGCCGCAGTTGTGGCACAGATTGGCAAGGTAATGCACATCGGCCTTGCCAAATTCGAGCCGGCGCGTCATGGCCGGGAACACAGCGCAAAAGCCCTCGCAATAGCGACAGGCATTGCAGATCTGCATCTGGCGACTGACTTCGGCCTCGTTGCCACTCAGAACAGGTGCCCCTGCGGCCAGCGCAACGGCTTCTCGGCCCAGGGCTTCAAGCGTTTGCATGTGCAACTCCCCTGGCGGCTCGAGCCGCCTGCGTGCCGGCGATGCGCCCGAAGGCGGTGCCGATCGACATGCCAACGCCCGCCGTGTAGCCCTTGCCCAGCACATTGCCGGCCATCATCTCGCCCGCAACGAACAGATTCGCACTGGGCTGCCCGCCAAAGTGCACGGCGGCCTGCGCATTGACCTTGAGACCGAGGTAGGTAAAGGTGATGCCGGGCTTGAGCGGGTAGGCATGGAAAGGCGCGCGATCAATCGGTCGCGCCCAGTGCGTCTTGGCTGGCGTGAGGCCGGCCGTGGCGCAGTCATCAAGTGCGGTGTGGTCAAACGTGCCGGGTTGACAGGCGGCGTTGTAGTCCTGCACAGTCTTGACAAAAGTCGCCTCCGGCAAGCCGAGCTTGCGCGCCAGTTCATCCAGCGTGTTGGCACTGGTGCCGGAAAACACCGGCGGCATGAAACGTCCGACGGCCTTCTGGTCGATGATCGAGTAGCCAACCTGCCCCGGCTGCTGCGCCACCAGGCGGCCCCAGATCGCGTAACGTTTGGGCCAGAAGTCCTCGCCCTCATCGTAAAAGCGCACACCTTCACGGTTCACCACGACGCCGAGCGAAACGCAGTCAATGCGGGTACAAATGCCGCCATCAAAAAGCGGCGCGCGCGCGTCGATCGCCACCATGTGCGCCTGCGTCGGGTCGCCGATCGTGTCAGCACCTGCGTCAATCATGTGCTTGAGCAGCACACCCATGTTGAAGCGCGTGCCGCGGATCAGAAAGTTGTCGGCCGGCCATTCGCCGCGCGCGTTCTGACCCCAGGCCTGGCGCAGCCACTCAATATTCGATTCGAAGCCGCCGGCGGCCAGTACGCAACTCCTGGCTGCGATGCGCTCGCCCGCCGCCGTGCGCACGGCGACAAAACGGTCGCCGTCCATCTCGACTGAGTTCACCGGGGTCTCGTAGCGCACCTGCACGCCAAGTTTCTCGGCGCTGCGGTAATAAGCGTTGACCAGCGCTTTGCCGCCGCCCATGAAGAAGGCATTGGTGCGCGCCACATGCAGCGCGCCAGACAGCGGCGGCTGGAAATGCACGCCGTGGCTGCGCATCCAGTCGCGACAGTTCGAGGAGGCGCGGATCGTCAGGCGCGCCAGTTCCTCATTGGTGATGCCGCCCGTGACTTTGAGCAGGTCCTGCCAGTACTCTTCCTCGGGGTAGGCTTCGATCAGCACGTCCTGCGGTGCATCGTGCATGCAGCGCAGGTTGCGCGTGTGCTGCGAGTTGCCGCCGCGCCAGGCGCGTGGCGCCGCTTCCAGCAGCAGCACGGAGGCACCCGCCTCGCGCGCCATCAGGGCTGCACAGAGTGCCGCGTTGCCGCCACCGATGACCAGTACATCGACGTTTACTACTTGATTGTTTTTCACGGCTTCAAGTGTCTTCGATGTGGATGCTCCGGACAAATGAAACATTTGATTGGATTGTTTCAAATTGAACAATAATCAAATCGCTCAATTGATCGCGCATGCAGCGCACGATTCTCTATTTTTTGAATGCTTTGATCGGCATGGTTTTCAGTATCTGCCAGAAAGCGTGCGCTGCCGGTGACAAGGTATAGCCTTTTCTCTTGAGCATCACAATTTTGCGTTTGACAACCGGGGCAACGAGGGGGATGCGAACCACACCGGGCCGGTCGTTGTCGGCACAGATCGTTGAAGGCAGGATCGCGCAGCCTACGCCCGCTGAAACCAGATTGATGGCCGTTGCATGGTGTTGAACTTCGTAAGAACCTTGCAGGCTGATGCCATTCTTGGCCAGCTGGTAGTTCATGAAAATTCGGGTGGCGGTGAAACTGCTGACGACGATCAGGTCGCTTTGATTCATATCCGCCCAGTCCACAGACTTTCGCCTGCCCAGCGGATGCGACTTACGGCAATAAAACATCAAGGGATCTTCAAACAGGAACGTTTCCTCCAGTTCAGGATGCTTTTGGCCTTGCACCGAGACCCCGACTTCGGCTTGCTGACTCAATACCGCCTCTCGCACTTCGTAAGCACTGGCATCGATGAGTTTGATCCGGTTGTCCGGGTGCTTTTCTGTGTAGTGGCTGATCAACTCGGGAAGGATGTGGGTCGCCATGGTCGAGACGCATGCCAGCGTGAAATTTCCTTTGGCGCTTCTGGAAACATCTTTTAACTGGGTAAACGCACTTGTCATTTCATTCACCAGAATCC